>CAYYOQ010000254.1:0-3940 GCA_964473235.1 uncultured Thermodesulfobacteriota bacterium
CAACGCATTGACTTTGATTAATTGTGAACGGCATCATTTCCTCCCCTTGATGATGGTGATCACCTCAATGAAAAACACGGTTACACCCAGGGTTTTATTTTAAAGCAGCATTCCTTATCTCCTGAAGGCATATGAATCACCTGCTCCCAGATCCCCTGATTATATTTTGCGGACACTTTTACAATCCCTGTCCAGCCGTTAAACATTCTCATGGTATCTTCCCCCTGTTACAATCAAGGGCAGCAGGCTAAGATATTTTTTAGTTGTGGATTAAGATAATTACTCTGTTCTTTCCCATCGTTGGACATTTCTAAAGCCATCTTTCATAAAGGCTTTGTTGACGACCGTAATGCGGTCAATAGTGACCTTGGACATTAAAAACCTTTTTTTAAAGACCTGGTCCCTGAAATTTTTCAGGGTTTGTTCGCGCTGTTCAGGGGTGGGATTCTTAGGCATCATCCTCTGTGCGGCATCTTCGTACGGCGCAAAATTAATTAATATTTTCTCAAATTCAGGGTTGTCCCCATCAATCAGCTCGCAACGCCCCTTTATCTGGCAACAACGATAAAGCCCTTCTATGCCCGTAAATTCATCATGCCAGTTAAGGCTGACCCAGGGGTTGTTTTTGATATGCACCAGTTTCTCAGTTCCTTTCTCGTGAACCCCGTAAAGCACTTTTTTTTTCGGATCAAGTGTCCACTCTGAGGTAGTTGACAGTGGCCTGTTGTTCATGCAGGTTGCAAGCACATATGTTTTTGAATCGTTTTTTATGCCTCCAATCATTTTGACTATCTCGTTCCACAGTTGCTCTCTGGGCATGACGCCTTCGCCGTTTGCTTTGCCTAAGTATTCCCCATAAAGCCATACCTGGGTAGCCGTCGTTTTGGCATCAAGTTTCATTTCGTGACAATCGCTGCAGGAAGTTCCCTCCGGAATCTCCGGATGTTCACTGCTCACCTCTGCTGAAGCATCAATTGCGTGCGCCTTGGCATCAATGCTTTTGGTTTCAGTTTTTTTTGCCTCCTTTTTCAGAGGAGGTTTGTCCGCCGCATTAAGACTGATGCATAATCCTACCATGCAGCACAGAATCAAACATAGTATATAAACATTTTTTACTTTTTGCATGATCTCCTCCTGTTAAAATGGCACTCAAACGGCAACAATTGCCTTTTTACTGAACAACTACGTCAATGTTTAAAGACCCTGCTTTCCTGGATTCATGATGTTGTGGGGGTCAAGTGTTTCCTTAATAAGCTTTGCGGTCTGGTACTGCAGGGCATTTCTGCCGTACACCATTTCAGCCCAACTCCCATATGCCCTGGTGAAGAGTGCACCAAGTGTGTACATCCTCTCACTCGCAGAGCGATGAAAGTTTTTAACCAGTGCGCCTTCATCAGTGTCCTTTGGATTATAGGGTATGGTGAATTCAAGGTGTGCTGCCCTGCCATTTTCTATGGGTTGCAGATACACACCAATGTCTTCTGGAGAATAGTGGTAGTGAGTTGCCTCTTCCTTCAATGCAGATATAAAATTGGAAACCTTTTCCATGGTGGTGAGGAAAAAGATATCGGCACTTGCGCCCTTGTAGGCATCCTTCCAGTACACCTCCTTGTCCCAACAACGTCGCAGGTAGTGGGAAAAGAACGTGGTTGCCTGAGGTACTTCAGGTAGGGTGAGCTGCGGGCGTACCCCGCACTCCTGCGCCACCTTAAGGAAGTCAGTTTCCTGGTACGCAATCCTCTCCTCGGGAAATCGTTTAAGTCCTGCAATACAGAAAAGCTGAACGTATTCAGGAAGTTTTCTTTTAAGGTGTGCATATTCGTCAGGCATGGTATCTGAGAGGATGGTCGCAAGATTCATACGATTGAGTACAAAGCACTCATAGCCAATCCACTTGTATTGGAGGTGGTAGGTAAAGGTGACAAGATCATCGATAGTAGTGAATGGGGTAAAGTAGATTTTTTGCATAGTGGGAAGAGGTTCTGCCATGATATTTGCCCAGGTGACAATGCCTAATGTCCCCTGAGCTCGTGTATAGAGCCTGTTCCAGTCGAAACCTGGACCCCAGGGCCCCACCATATCGGTGTTAATTGTCTCAGGGGGTGCTGGTGCTGCTGAACCTGTTCTGAATAGTTCACCGGAGGGCATGACTATCCCAGCAGTATAGAGAGGCTCACTATAGTTGAATTCGGGAATCAACATGGGATGAGCTTCCAGATGGGCAGTGAGTACAGATTGGTCTTTGCGAGGCAGAAGAGGGGTGAGTGCCCTCAATCCTTCTTTTTCGAGTGCATCCTGGAGCTGGTCGTAGGTGACTCCCGGCTCTATTCTCACCGCCCGGTTTCTATAATCAATTTTATGTATCTTTTTCCATCCTGAGAGATCAATGACAATGCCTCCCATACGAGGGATTGTACCTCCATAGTTATGGGTACCTGAACTCACCGGAATGACAGGTAGTAGTACATCGTTTGCATATTTTACCAGTGCACATACCTGCTCAGTATTTTGGGGATACACCACGAAAGATGGTCTGCCTGGTGGTTCCATACTCAAATCTTTTGAGTATCGTGTGAGTACTTCTGGATCATCTCTGACGGACTCTTTACCCACAATGCCGTTGAGTACTTTTTTTATTTCTACCCGGTATTTTTCTTTATCAGCAACGACTTTGGCGCAAGGTATATCCTCCAGTGGCTTCAGGTAGTCGACTTTTGCAGGAATCTTTCCAGTCATAACGTATCTCCAAAGGTATTGTAGGATGGGTGATTTGTTATTAAAAATATTTTATCTCACATCCCACATCTTATGTTTTAAATCACCCATCCCTTATCTCTCATCTCAGATCCTTGTTTTATTTTGGTGGCTCTGGTGGCAGCGGATAGTTTGGATTTGAAGTCAATCTGGGATCAAGTGTTTTCTTTATTTTTAACACCAGCTCGTGATAGTTACACATATGGGGACCGGTGAGGTAGGTCATAGGTCCCAGGGGCCAGGTGGGTGTCATTTTTCTCTTAATTGCCTCAGTGATGGTTTGAATATACCCATTGAGAAAGGTGGCTCCTGCAGCTAAGTCATGTTCAAAGTAGATAAGAGGTTCAGTTTCAGAAAAATGTCCTAGCTGATACGAATTGAGCCAGTCATTGTGGGTATCGTCTTCTATAAAATGTCCTTTCTTTTGACCTTCCTCAATCAGTGGCCACATATAGGCTTCACTCATCTTGTAGCTTTGGTCGATGGAATCGAACCCGAAGCCGCCGATGACAAAAAAGTCACCGGCAACTCTAAAGAGCCTGTTAGAGAAGCCAGTCCTGATCTGTTCTCCCAGATTTTCACCTGCAATCTTCCACAGTTCAGAATCCTCATCAATGTAGGTACCTCCAAGCTCTCTCAGAATTGCGTCAAGCACCTTTTGTTCGTACTCAACCTGTCGTGGAGAGGAAAAACCGATGAGGGTAACCGAGAGCACATTTCTCCACTCTTTCATGAATCGTGGCCACCTTTCCCAGAAGTACTCAACCGAAGGGGATGCATAGGAGAGAATCATACTCGCGGGTTCCTCATGCACTGCCGCAGCGATTTCAGCATGGCCAATTTCATACATCGCGTCGATTAAGTTCTTCCTGGTGGGGAACTTTATGAGATTCAGTTTGAATCTATCCTTTGGGAACTCACAGGAAAAAGTGGGATTAGCACCTTTTACCGGGAAAAACTTGGGACCGGGATAAGGGAAGAGTTTTACCGACATGGTGGTTACCATTCCCAGACCTCCGCAGTGGCCTGAATCAGCGCGAAGCAACCCCTTGAGATTGAGTCCTGCACAGTCTCCCCAGAACCAGCCAGCGTTGGGGTTCCCCCGTGAACCAATTCTCAGGAGTTCCCCGGTGGGCACTACCCAGTCGCAGGCGAGTACCCCTCTGTTATAGCCAAATTTGTGACC
>CAYYOQ010000255.1:0-1305 GCA_964473235.1 uncultured Thermodesulfobacteriota bacterium
TAGAAGGAATATGTTTCAGGATTATAAAATTGCATACATGCGGGAGCATGTAAAGATTAAAGAAGTCAGGCACCTCAGCTTTATTCGGCAGAGCGTGGCGTATATGCTTTCTTTGTCTGCACGAACGATACCTCACGCAGCCATGATTACTGAGTTTGATGTCACTCCCCTTATAGAATATACAAAGTCGGCAGAAGAGCACATGGACCGGTCAAAAGCCGATGACAAGAGGGCGATGCTTTTGAAGCGAGCTGTCCTTAAGAACTACTCTGCCTTTTTCCTGAAAGCGCTGGCGCACAGCCTGTTTCTTACCCCCACAATAAACGGGTTTCTTGACTACACGCCGTGGCGCAACGGCGGCACCATGTACATCTCAGAGGATATTAACATCAGCTACACGGTCAATTCAAAATTTGGCGTTCTCAAACCGATCATCCGCAATCCGCACCAGAAGGCGATTGAAACTGTGGCTGAAGAAATGCGCACCCTGACCCGCAAGGCGCGGCGCACCGATGCAAATGAGCTTTACAGGCGAACTGCGATTGCATATACAAAGACAGCATTCAGGCAGTGTAGCTTTAACTTCAAAGAGGTGTACGGCGGCTGGATGCTGCTGCGCTCTCTGCTGTTTGACCGCAGTATACCCGCTCCTGAGTTTAAGGGCGTGCCAGAAGATCAGAAGCTTCAAGTGTCCGATATCCTCGGGGCAACGTGTACGCTTGCCAATAACGGTATGGTGGTGAAAGGGCACCAGACAGTCACCGTCATAACCCCTCCCGAGCTCATGATGGTGGGGCTGGGAGACATACATCCTGCACCGCGCATAGTTGACAAACAGATCGTTCCAGGCTACATGGTTACCCTTTTCTCGACCATGGACCATCGGGCATTTGATGGTGGAGAAGGGTTCCCCGTTATCGGACACATGCAGCGCTACATCGAACATCCTGAAAAAATTTACGAGTGGAAGCCCGGCGACGAGATCTAAGCCACGCGCCACCATACAAGGATGCCAGGATTCGCGTTGCCTATGAAGCTGGATTGGAAAGATTCATTTTGTATGATGCGCTGACGCTTAATACCTCCTTTCGTGAATATGACAAACGCACCCGGATTTTAAGAAACATTGCCAGAAAATTTATTGACTCTGTCTTCCGGCCACAATTTAAGGAAGCACCTACGGTACTGGCAACTGATCAAGGACGCAGATGGCTGCGTTCACTCCACCTAGTCCATTTTGATCTTCTTGAACAGGCCGCTTCCCTGATAGCAGCAGGTGCCTTTTCACAAAGGCTGGAGCATTTT
>CAYYOQ010000255.1:1405-3939 GCA_964473235.1 uncultured Thermodesulfobacteriota bacterium
ACAGGCCGCTTCCCTGATAGCAGCAGGTGCCTTTTCACAAAGGCTGGAGCATTTTGGAAGAGAAATAAGAATTGGCGTGGCAATTTCTCATTAATTTGAGGAAATCTACTCATTATAGTAAGTAAATCGCTCACGGTATGATATTCAATGGATAAAAGATTAATTTACCATACAATGGTAAAGAGAATTTCTAAACTCTGCAGCGTTATCCAACACTAACTGGGCATAAAGGAATTTCCTAGGGAGAATTTTTACTGACCCCGCCTGAGGTTTGGCTGAAGTAAACAGCGCATACCTGCAATGACCTCCTCTGTGATGTCGCCCCCTAGAGTGTTGGCAGGAGGTAAGTACACACAAAGACGAAATAACGCAGAGGAGCAGAACTTTTTTGACGAGAGATAATCGTTTCATACTTGTCCCCGCAATAGAAAATTACCTAACATTGAATTTTAGATTGTGGGTTTTCACTTTTGGATTTCGGTCTTTTGGAATTGTTCCAGGTTTCGGATTTTGAATTTCTGATTTATTTATGTATAGCTCGGTTTGATGTTTGCTTTTTTAAGCATCAAGGAATTAGTCACTACAAAGAGTGAACTTATGGCCATAGCCGACATACCCATCACCGGATGCAGTAACCCCATGATAGCAATAGGAATGGCTATAAGATTATAAAAGAATGCCCAGAAGAGGTTCTGCTTGATCTTTCTGAAAGTATTTTGGGAAAGCTTTATCGCGGACACTACCGCGCTCAAATCTCCCCTCACCAGGGTAATATCGGAAGACTCTATAGCGATATCAGTTCCCGTACCAAGGGCAATCCCTACATTAGCTTGGGTCAAGGCTGGCGCATCGTTAATCCCATCCCCCACCATGGCAACCATTCCTAACTCATCCTGTAGCCTCTTTACCTCTTTAACCTTATCTCCTGGCATTACCTCAGTCAAAACCCTCTCAATGCCTACTCTCTTCGCAATAGCCTTGCCCGTCCTCTCATTATCTCCTGTAATCATGACCGTCTCAAAACCCATGCCCTTAAGCTCGGAAACGGCAGCACTCGAATCCTCTTTAAGCGTGTCCGCAACGGCAATAATACCAGCAGGTCTCCCACCTATTGCTACTAACATCACCGTCTTCGCCTCGTCTTCCAGCTTTTTAAGAAGATCATTCATTCCATCAAAAGACACCTGGTGGTGGTGCATGAGTCTATGATTACCAACTAGCACTTCATAACTACCTATCTTCCCTTTTACACCCTGGCCGGTAACTGCTTCAAACCCCTTAAGTTCATTGAGTGACAACCCTCTCAGCTTGGCTTCATTTACAATCGCTTGACCTAAGGGGTGTTCAGATCCTGCCTCCACGGAGCTAGTAATCTTCAAAAGTTCATTCTCATCGATGCTATTCAAGGGAACCACATCGGTCACCCCTGGTTTCCCTCTGGTAATAGTGCCCGTTTTATCAAACACAATGGCTTTGATATGCTGAAGGGTCTGAATGGCTTCGCCACGGCGGATAAGAATACCCCTCTCAGCTCCCATGCCACTTCCCACCATCAGCGCTGTAGGAGTTGCCAGACCCAAGGCACAGGGACAGGCAATTACTAAGACGGTAATCGCAGCAAAGAGGGCAAGCGCAACAGTGCCTAGAGAAGGATTGACCCAGGGCAGGAAATGCTGGGCTTTCTGGGCTATGGTGATAAAAAAATCAGGGAAGATAACCCACGCCACAAAAGTCAACACTGCAATAATTATTATTGTTGGAACAAAGAAAAAGGTAACCCTGTCAGCAAATTCCTGAATGGGTACCTTCGTACCCTGGCACTCCTCCACCATCTTAATTACCTGTGAGAGGAAGGTATCTTTGCCAATCTTGGTCGCCTTTACCGTGAGTAGTCCTTGTCGATTGATAGTAGCACCGATCACTCTGTCTTCCTCTCTCTTCTCAACGGGCATGGACTCCCCAGTCGCCATCGACTCATCAACACTGCTCTCCCCACTTACTACTACTCCATCGGTAGGAATCTTTTCACCTGGCCTCACCACCATAATATCCCCCACCTGAACCTTTTCAATAGGAACCTCAACCTCTTTGTCTTCAATCAAGATTCGTGCGCTTTTTGCCTCAAGCTTTAAAAGTTTTTTGATGGCCTGGGAAGCCCTGCCTCTCGCCATAGTCTCTAAATATCTTCCGATGAGATTAAAAGCCATAATCATGGCTCCACATTCAGCAAAACTGGGTACGCTCACAAAAAGCGAGGCTATACCGATGGCATAGGATGAAAATGACCCTAGAAAGATAAGTGCATCCATATTTGGATTGAGATGGAGTAGTCCCTTTATCGCCGATTTATTAGTGCGGTGACCTGCCCAGAAGATAACAGGGGTAGCAAGGAGAAGCATAACCCAATTATGATAGAGGTGGAGAAAGTGGAGGTGAACAAATGCCATAATCCCCATGAGTATCATCATGGGTCCTGTAAAGATCCAAGCAATGATTAGCCTATCCTTTGCTTCCTTAATTTTTCCATTGAAATA
>CAYYOQ010000256.1:0-3937 GCA_964473235.1 uncultured Thermodesulfobacteriota bacterium
GGCTGGCTTCTCAACCAACTGGATTCGCCAAGCTTTACCTGGCGCACTAAGAAGTCGCTTTTTGATGGGATAAGTATAGGAAAGCCTCTATGGTATGTCAATAATAATAACTTTTACAGGTACAACATCTGGTGGTGTCTGCAATGAGAAAAGAGAAAAGTTTTTGTTTATACTACTTGCAACTATCGGGAGTAGTTTTCAGGCAGGTATTTACTGTAAGATACATTTGGTAATCTTGATAAATTCGGTTTTCTAGGCTGTCTTACGAAGAGATACTAATTAGAACAAGTGGTAGAAGGGGGTAGATATAAACGAGAGAGACGAAAGCACTAATGAGGGGAATGCTCTCGTCTCTCTCGAAAAACCTAACCCTTTTATCAAGGGTAGTTGAATACTACTATAAGTTTCTACAAAAGGCAAGGATAAAATGGCAAAGCCTATAACTATCATCAATCAGGTAAAAACTTTCACTTAATTTTCTGAAATTTAGTGTGACATACATCTGCTAATGTAAAAATTCCGGCCTTCCACTATTGTCTAACCATGGCAGTAGTCTAATAATTAACCATCTCACATCCCACAACTCAGAATATTCTTTACGGCTGCATACTACACCTTATCACCACCACCTGCCTTTTCCATTGCTATACATCCCTATTTATTTTATACTATAAATTACGTTCACTGCAATCCTCCTTAGGAAGGACAGATGATTCTCAAAATTAACCCTGATAACCCTCAACCCAGACTCATTAAAAAGGTGGTAGAGGTACTACAGAAGGGGGGTGTCATTGCCTACCCAACTGATACCATCTACGCCCTGGGATGTGACCTCTATCAGAAGGATGCTCAGCTACGAATCCGCCATTTAAAGAAACACCATAAAAAGAAACGACTGAGCATCATCTGCGCTGACCTTAAGGATATCAGTAAATATGCCTATGTTTCCAACTACGTTTACAGAATCATGCGGCAACGTATCCCCGGCGCCTATACCTTCATTTTACAGGCAACCAAGCTGGTCCCCAAAATCATGCTCACCAATCAAAAATCGATCGGCATCAGAGTTCCTGATAATGTCATCTCCCTCGCCCTGGTACGAGAACTGGGTCACCCTATTGTGACCACCAGTGTCACTAAACCTGACGAAAGCCTCTACAATCACCCCGAGGACATTGCTCAGATGTTCGGTAAAGCTCTGGACATGGTAGTTGATGGTGGCCCTATCCTTGCAGAGCACTCCAGTATTATTGATTTCACCGCTGATCAACCGGTAATTGTAAGAAGGGGAAAAGGGAATGTGGATTTCATTACAGAAGAAGAATAACCCGCGCTCCTGCGTCAACTCGCAACGTTCACGTATGCCCGCCGCCTGATCGGGAGATGCGCACGCACTTATGCACACTACCCAGACTCTCATCACCATCGCCTGTATTTTACTTTCCGCTTTTTTCAGCGGTGTGCTCTTCCGGCGCTTCAACCAGTCAATCATCATTGCCTACCTGCTGAGCGGTATCGTCATCGGTCCTCATGGGCTGGGTATTATCAGAGACCCTGAGCAGATAGACGTGGTGAGTGAAATCGGTGTTATCCTCCTGATGTTTATCCTCGGTCTCGGCTTTCCCCCCAAAAGAATCGTCACCATGGGTTATTACGCACTCCTGGGAGGAATCGCCCAAATAGTGCTCACCGCGCTGGGAACAATGTATGTCACCACCCTCTTGGGCTGGAACGTGGTGAGCAGCGCGCTCGTTGGCAGCGCGGTAGCGTTGAGCAGCACCGCCATTGTAATCAAGGTACTCAACGATTTAGCAGTTATCGATTCGCTCCATGGGAGACTCATGGTTTCCTATCTCATTGTTCAGGATCTTGCCGCAGTCCTGGTGATTGCCGTTCTCCCCAGTCTCGCCAAAGGCACCGGGATTGACCTCCTTCTGCCTATAGCCAGCTCCCTCACCAAGGGGTTAGCGTTTGTGGGCATATTCTTACTGCTCAATCGCAAGCTCATTCCGCGTGTGCAATACTGGGTCGCTGCCATTGGCGGTAAAGAACTATTCCTGATTGGCACCATTGTTTTCTGTCTGGGTATGGCTATAGTAAGCCAGGTGATTGGTTTATCCTTTGCTTTAGGGGCATTCTTGGCGGGGCTTATGGTGAGCGACTCCGAATTCAACTACCAGATGCGTGCGGGAATAGTACCATTCAGAGATATCTTTCTCTGCATCTTCTTTGTGGCACTGGGTATGCTGCTTGACCCGCGCTTCTTCATCCATCACCCCGGAAAGGTTCTGCTGGTAGTAGTTGGTATCATTACCGTGAAGTTTCTTTTTACACTCGTGGCAACCTGTCTCAACCGTTACTCACTCAAAACCGCTCTCTTTGTAGGAATAGGATTGGCACAGATAGGAGAGTTTTCCTTTGTAATCGTCCAGATGGGACTCAAATATCATCTGGTAAGCGAATACCTCTTTCACTTCATCACTACTGCCGCCCTATTTACCATGGCGGTTACGCCCCTCATGATTAAGGTTTCTCCTCAGGTGGTGGAGCAGCTCAATCAAGTGAAGTGGTGGAAACGGTGGGTAGGTGAAAAAGAAGATGGCATCATTTCGGAGTTGGACGAAACACTCAGGAACCATGCCGTGATCTGCGGCTATGGTCCTATCGGTATTACCATCGGGAGGGTTTTGAAAGCCAAACACATACCTTTTGCCGCACTGGAGTTGAATGCTCAAACAGTAGTAAACATGCGGGGATTGGGTATAAACTGTTTCTATGGCGATGCCACATCGCCCGAAGTACTTAAGAAAGTTCACATAGAGCGGGCAAAGTTAGCAGTGATCACCATACCCGATCCCCTGAGTGCCGAAGCAATAGTCAAGAACGTTAAGCACCTCAATCCGGATTGCTTCATCCTTGTCCGCACCCGCTTCAGCAAAGAGCTGGATGAGTTATATGAATACGGCGCTGATGCAGTCGTTCAGGAAGAGTTCGAAGCGGGTTTATCAATGTTGGTGAGGACTCTCAAGGTGTTTAAGGCATCCACCAGCGAGATAAAGCAGGAAGTGGAAACCATACGCATCGAGCGCGATGAGCTGACTAAAACCTGCTACTTGGTGCCATTGGCTCTCTCCAAGCAGCTTGCCCCTCAGAGAATTATCTTACGCCTCGCAGCCCGCACTAAAGAGGAAGCAATCCGTGAACTGGTTCACGCTGTGTTTACTTCTCACAGGATTCACGACCAGGATGAATTAGTAAAACGGATTTTAGAGCGGGAGCAGATGGAATCAACCGGCATTGGTGAAGGAGTCGCAATTCCCCACGCCCGCACCGATGCGGTTGAAGACCTCTGGGTTTGCCTCGGCATCTCTCCCAAGGGCATTGACTACCACGCTATTGACGAAAAGCCTGTGCACATCCTCATCCTGCTTGCCGCCAATGAATCAGCTCACGAAGCATATTTAAATACCTTAAGTAGCGTGGCATCTCTTTTTAACGACACCACCTTTCGACGTACGATTATCAGATGTAAAGATGCCACCCAGGTTATTAACCTCATCAAAGAGCGGGAAAAAATACTTCAGGACAAGAAGGAATGCAAGATCGAACAATAATCCATTCCTTTAACACGCTCTTTGAGAGATAGCATGCGATAGTTAAGGAGAAGAACACCCAGGTGAGAAGAGTAGCTTTATTGAACTTCTGAGGTACTCTTCAGGTATAAAATGTCTATTGAGTGAAAGGGGGAAAAGCCATGAAAAACTCAAACCTAATGAAAGACCTTAGCGCGGGGAGAGCACACCAGTCCTCACGGAGACTTCTTGCAACTACCTTTTTCCTGTGCCTCATCTGCGGTGGACTCGCACTTTTCTTCATCGGGTGTAAAGGAAGCAAAGAAACGGTAAACAGCACTGGGTTCCGGATGAACTTAAGCACC
>CAYYOQ010000257.1:0-3932 GCA_964473235.1 uncultured Thermodesulfobacteriota bacterium
AACTTATTATTGTAGGAGGATAGCATGCCGTTCATCATTGATCAAAATCTATGCGTTGCATGTGGCTCGTGCATTGGCAATTGTCCTAACCGAGCAATAATCCGCAGAGGCGATCAGATTTTTGTCACCAGCAGGTGTTGCGACTGTGGAATTTGTATCCACTATTGCCCTATGGGAGCTATAGGGGAAGGAAGAAGTAAGGTTGAGCTCAATCATAAGAAATTAGACAACGCTTTGAAAGATAAGCTTTCTTTAAAGAGACACATTGTCGCCATGAAATATGCCGACAAAGCTCCTCAAGGGATTACTATTGAGGAAGGACCCCACTTCTGGTGTGCGATCTGTGGCGATATCTTCGAGGGAAGTGGTGATGCGGTGTTCTTCACTGCTAAGGCCAGTAGCTGTGGAGGCTGTGCAAACATAGGGATCGGGGGGAAAAAATCTCTCAGGGAAGAGTTTGAAACTGCATTAAATGCTCAGGTGATAGGTGAAGGAAATCTTTATGCTACTAAAGAACTGTTAGCGCAAGGAAGATCCCTTTTTCCCCGTTATCCAAAAGTATCCGGAGGGGTGGTTCTTGGTTCTCTTGAGCAGGTGAGCATGCCGGATATAATTCTTTTCCCAGTAAACGGGCATCAGATGTGCGCAATTTCCACCGCATACGCTTTTGATACGGGGGAGGTAATCTTGGGCTATGCAGGAAAATCTACGTGTCTGATGTCTATTACCTTCCCGTATGTGGGGAACACCCCGGTCTTTACCACCGGTGATCATGGAGGAAGGACTTTTATGAGGTTAAAGGATGAAGAGTTTATAGTGTGCTTTCCTTACAGGCTGGTTCCTGGACTGGTTAGCAACATGGACCGGACAGTTTTTGCGAAGTCATAAGGGAAGGTGGGTGGTCGAAGAGGACTACAAGAGCAGGGACTGATCACTAGAAGATACTCAAAGGGGGTGTTACATGGACTACAGAAGGCTTGGGAGAACTAATTTGAATATCTCCATCATTGGGTACGGAGGGCTTCCTCTTTTCTTTGAACCACCAGAAAGGGCCATCCAATCCATACAGGCTGCGCTCGATGAGGGGATTAATTACTTTGACTTAGATGAGGCAGGTAACCAGTTTATTCCTGAAAAGGTATATGTAGATGGAGGCAACAAGATAGGGAAGGTTTTAAGAGAAAGAAGAGAAGACTGCTATGTGGGTGTCAAAAGTATGCGTCAGACCTATGAGGAACTGAAGGAGGATGTGGAGCGCGCCTTGGAGAGAATCGTCAAGGGAACCACGAGAGAGGTAATCGATATCTTCCAGCTCGCCTTTTTAGACACTCCACAAAAGATGGAAGTAGTGCTCTCAAACAATGGCGGGTTGAGAGCTCTCGAAGAAGCCAAGGAAGAAGGGAAGATTAATTATATCTTAGGTGCAGCCCACAATCCCCGAAGCATGATCCAAATCATTAATTCGGGGAGGTTTGATGTGATAGAGTTTCCCTTTAATATCATCGAAGATGAATACATTAGAAAAGTAATCCCATTAGCCACGCAGAAAGACATTGGCACAGTGGTTATGAAACCCCTCGGGGGAGGTCAATTGGCAAGTGTTGCAGAATACTCACTCCGCTGGATCCTCAACCACGAGATTAGTTGTGTCATACCGGGGATGCGAAACGAACAAGAGGTAAGGAAAAACGTGAAGATTGGTCATGCCCTTAGACCTCTTGATACTCAAGAATATGAAGCGCTAAAGAAAGTGGGAGCGCAGATTGGAAAGGAGTACTGTCATCGATGTGGATACTGCTTGCCTTGTTCTCAGGGTATTTTCATCCTGGGGGTTATGGATTTTTTAAAATCACCTCTCCTCCCTATAGAAAAAAAACGGATGGCTTATAATAACATAATAGCACGCAAGATGAGCTCTCCCGCAAGCAGCTGTATTGAGTGCAGGGAATGTGTCGCACGCTGTCCTTTCGATCTTCCTATACCGGAACTGATGGCCCAGGCTGCTGATATCTTGGAGAAAGAGTAAGAGGCGGGACGTAGTTCCGTTAGTTCCGCAAAGAAGTAATGAAGGTCATACCTGGAGTACCTCGCGGCTGTGAGGAATTTTTAGGCAGGTGTGTTTACTAATCAGGTCGTCCTGATTTTTTTATTAGCGCTGATATCTCTATTTTAGGGATGGATCTCACTTATTTGACCTCGTCTGCCGGGTTGTACTGGGGGAGCTCCTTACCGCCAAAGTGGATAATCTTCAATTTGAAGAAATTGGACTTATCGGGGTCTTTTAAAATAGCGGTAAGGAATTTTTCTTTTAAGCCTGGGGGAAATAAACCCTGGCTCTCCATCAAGTCTGCTATTGCTTTAATCTCTTCAGAAGTGGTAACTTGTGAGAGTACCCCATCTAAGATAACACTCCACCATCCCATACTGCGTGGGTCTTTGGGGGATGGAAAGGTCTGGTACACGGTGAAGCACGCGTTTTTGCATTTTTTGAAATAGTCAAATTTTCTGCCGCTGGGGTTCATACCAAAGTAGAGGGTATGGTCATGATAGAGAATATAGGCTAAGGGGACGCCATAGGGAGTGTTACCATCAGTAAAACTCAATACCCCATCCTTTTTGGATTTGAGAAGCTCTTCAATCTTTGCACTGTCTATGAATTGTGATTGTGCTCTCAATTCTGCCATAGATCACCTCTCTGAAAATGATTAGGTTTGTTTAATGTGCATTTAAGCTCAGTACATAGCAGAAAATAGGGTCTTTTGCAAGAAAACCGCATGGTGAGGATATGCTAAACTTGGGCTTTACAATGCCTGTAGAAATTGGTAAGTTTTGATCTTGAGGGTGAGCATAGAGCTGTCTCTGTAAGGAAAGTGTTGGTATGGGAAGGACTCACGCAAGGGGGTATGTGCGAACGGCTACTCTCCTCTTAGTCATGAGTGCGTTGGCGGTCGCGCTCATAGGGAGTAGTCTAGTCTATTCCAGTTCCCAATCTTCACTGGCTGCGGGATGGCAGCGCCTTGAGCCTGGCTTGGAGCTCGGGGTCTTTTTTCCCTCTCCAGTTCCCGAGGGTAGTAATGCACTGATTCGGGTACTCCGGATTGATCCGAGATGGTTTGAGTTGCGTTTACTCAATGCGTCAAACCCTGCCTACAACCGGCCACTTTCCGCAAAGATGTGGTGCACGCAGCATGGACTGGTGGCAGCCATTAATGCAAGCATGTACCAGACTGATCACCTCACCAGCGTGTCTCTGATGCGCACAAAAACTCATACCAATAATTCACGACTTACCAGGGATAAGGCGATACTTGCATTCGACAGACAGAACCCGGGGGTGTCGCTGGTAAAAATCATTGATCGGGAGTGTGAGGATTATGAAGCCTGGAAGGATAACTATAGCAGCTTTGTCCAAAGCATCCGCATGATTTCCTGTAGGGGAAAGAATGTGTGGAATAAGCAGCAGAAGAAGTGGTCAACGGCCGCGATCGGTACCGATGAGGAGGGCAAGGTTTTGTTCATCCACGTGCGTTCGCCTTTCAGCACGCATGACCTGATCAATATCCTTATGGGGCTTCCCCTGAAACTTTCGAGGTTAATGTATGTGGAGGGGGGGACAGAGGCCCAGTTCTACGTGCAAAGTGGTACTCAAGGCTACAATTTCATCGGAAGCTATGATAGTGGGTTCGGTGGGGATGAGCGGGAGAGCTACGCAATGCCCATCCCTAATGTGGTAGGGATAGCAAGGCGAGATAAGCCGCTTGAATAAATCTGATAGATGATGTGTGATGCAAGAGATGAGAAGCAGATGTGAGATGTGGGATAAGAGATTGAGGAATTATAGGATTAAGGAATTGAGGGATTATAGCAAAGTGATCTGAGATGTAAGATATGGGATAAGAATTAAGGGATTCAGGAATTTGGGAATCATAGCA
>CAYYOQ010000258.1:0-3906 GCA_964473235.1 uncultured Thermodesulfobacteriota bacterium
TTCCACTGCCGGAGACATCAAGGAGCCAGACCCTGGTAACTGGCCAGTTACTGCTGTGTGTGACGAGCGTATCGTTGGTAAGCCACTCCATGTAAGACAGGCAGCAACCATCAAATGCAAAAAGGTCTTCTTTGCTGCCTGAGAGATCGCTGAGCACTAGGTGGGAGCTATCTTCACTATAGGCATAATATGAGTAAACCAACTTTTTACTATTAGGAGACCATTTGAGATCAGAGGGAGAGTTGTTGCCGGCATCGAGTGCTACCTTTCCCGTACCATCACTTCTGATATAGTAAAGTTTATACTCACGCGGAGACACCCATTCTTCAGTCGTGTAGGCGATATAGGTGTTATCCGGTGCCCAGGTAACATTTCTTATGGTGATAAATTCAACGGAGAGATCATATGATTCAAGGAGCGCCAGGTTTTCTCCATTTCGGTCCACCACCCACAATTGTTCCAGTTCAGATACTCCCCGGGATTTGTTGTACTTGTGTAACACAAATGCCACCTTCTGACCATCAGGAGACAGTGAAAATACCTGCTCGCACGCCTGATATCCCCCATAATAGTACTCGTAGGTGGAATCATTTTCTATGCTCCATTCCCAGGGTACTATTCTCAGAATATCATCGCCATCTGGCGCCATGGTGTAGAGGCCGGTAGGATACTCAGGAGCATCCTGATCAGGACTTCCGATGTGGAATACGATACCGCTCTCGTCAGGATACCATTGCCAAGCCTGCACATCGGGTAGCATGCAGGTAAGGTTACTTTTGAGCAGATAGTCTGTTCCAATCGCCTCAGTGAGCGGTGATCGGTTATTATCCAGGGTAACGGGGAGGCCATGGAGAATGGCACCACTCTGGTCACGCACCTCTATTCGGTACAAGCCGTCTGCGACCAGAGACCTCTTATCACTCAGCCCATCCCAGGTAACGGTAGCACCCGTGGTGTTTTTAAAGTCACTGCCGCTGAATTTTCTCACCAGTTCTCCACGTTCATTCACCACTACCACCTGCACGGTCTGAGGTGAACCTAACCTGAAGAAGAACTGGGTTGAATCCTTCACCCCATCACCATTGGGGGAGATATACCGCTCGGTGAGCCACAAGTCTGCTTCCTGCACCCCGAAGCTGCGGGAGGCAGCGTTATTATCCTCGCGCTTCTCCAGGATGATATTATCAGGGTCAACCACTATGCTGATAGCATGCGCACCATCTTTCCCCGCGGTATCATAGCTCAAAAGAAGAGCGGTCTGAGAGTTGCCAGGAACTGAAGGCATAGTATCAGAATCTACTAGAGTAGTACCCTCAGAGGCGGTCACCGGAACATGTAATGCGTCCTGTTCTCCCCTATTCTGGACGGTTACCTGGATGGTGACCGTATCTCCCTCCTTAGGCACCGGAGGTGTAAAGACTATGGAATTTGAGGTAATGACTAAATCAGGAAGGCTCTCTATTTTTAATTTGGTAAAGGCCGTGTTATCATCCTCACGTATCTCTTGAATATGATTCTCCGGGTCTAGCTGAATGAAGATTATCTTTTCCCCCGCTTCATCAATATCCATCCAGTCAAGGTTAACAGTCGTACTTTCACCCGCACCCAATGACACCATAGTCTTGCTGCCGATAAGCACGCCATCCACCCCGGGTACACCCCAATAAAAGTGAACCCCTATATCGTCTGCAGCAGAAGCGCCATTGTTTTTAATAACTGCCGTGATAGTCACGTCTCCCGCTTCGTGTGCCGGGGAAGGACTAATAGTTATGTCCTTGTAGGATATCGTCAGGTTGGGCTGCTCTGAAGTATTCACCGTAAGAAAAGTAGATGCCTCGTTATTCGACTCGGAAAGCTCAGCATAAGCATTGTAGGGATCAACCTTGGCAGTGATCTTGAGATTTACCCCCGCTTTGCCCGCTGTCCAGGTGATACTCTTTTCACTACTTGCCCCGGCAGGGATATCCACACTCACCGTAGCAATCTCAAAAACTCCCGCAGGGTCATCAATAGAGAAACGCACGGGTACGTTATAGACATCCCAGGCAGCTCTATTGGTGATGTGGGTGTTTATAGTAACCGGCTCAAGCAAATCTACCGTGCCTGGTGAGACGGAGACACCAGAGGGCAGTATCTCAAAATCATAGGTCGGCTCATCGGCAGGAGAGAGTATCTTGAGTGCGGTATTGTTCGTCTCACAGGACTCTGCTACAAGATTTTCCTGATCAACGGTAAGATAGTACCAATGGGCATTTCCGTCGGTAACATGTACCGTAAAGGCAGTGGTGACCGATGACTGACCAGGTACTGAAACAGACTGCTCAGCTAATTTATTGACCTGGGCTATTGCACCCTCATAGAGGGTAAGGGTTGTCTTAAGTACCTCCGTTGCCCCTGAATTGTGAACCACTCCATTTATCGCCACCTCTGCAGGCAGGCTGGAGAGTACGGGAGGGGTAAATGAGACATCACTTGTCGCTATGGAAAGGTCTGGTTCCCTCATTGCGCCCCATAGCCCACTCACCGCCAGGGCAGTCTGGTATGGACTTTCATACCAGCTTCCATCCTTTGATTGGAGATTCAAAATATAATTTTGGGCGTTGGTCATACTATCAGCAGAGGCATTGAGGGTCTTCAAAATTGAGAGGGCTATAGCGGTCTCATAGATGGTGCTGGTACTGCTACCAAACCCACCATCTGCATTCTGTTTCCCAAAAAGCCACACCAGACCATGCATCATCTGCTCATCCAACTGATATGCCTCACGATAGTAGGCAAAGATAGTGAGCACAGTGGCGGTTGTCTGGAGGGCATTTTCCCGGTCATCGCCCCCCCAGCCTCCTTCAAGATGCTGTGCCCCCTTCAGGTAGGCAATGGCTGAGCTGATAACCGCCTCTTTTTTATACTCTGCACTTGCGAGGGCTTTTAACACTAATGAGGTATCAGTGGGATTGCTCAGGTAGTAACCGTCACTGCCCCAACCCCCGTCAGGATTCTGCTGGAAAAGTAACTCGTTCAACAATGGGGAGATAGTACTCCCCGAGAGTGCCAGCGCTTCTACTTTTCTTGCAAGGTAATCAGCGTTTGAAAATGATGTCTTCATAAGCCACTGAAGCCCCTTGGCGACATTTTCTTCTGCGGCAGCAAAGCTCCTCAGTGCCACTACTGCCTCTGCCGTATCCCTCCCCACCGTTTGAAGTGCATCTACCCAGCTTCCCTCTTCATTTTGGTGATTGATTAACCAGGTGATACCGTCGTGTATCTCTGGAGGAACATCCCTGGGATCATAGAGGGGGGGTTTTATATCTGGTCTTATAGGAATATCTTCAAAGGGTGTTGAGTCTACCACTACCGTAGCCTTACCGTCAGTGAGTGCAGAAAACCACAGAACCCAGTTTCTAATGATATCCCTTATTCCATAGAGTTCATGGTCTACAAAAGTATCTGACCTCACGATAAGGATACAGCCAATCTTAAATGACTTTTGTGAATGGAGGGCATCAGGCATCCTCTCTCCCTCTGCCGCAATAATACTATCAATGGTAATAGCGTGCGGTACCCCCTCAATGGTAGTGCCTTCGTCCGGCAGTTTCTCTGGCGCAATCGTATCATTTTCAATGAGGAGCATAGGAGGCACTTCAGACGCATTAATCATTCCCATAAGGTAAAGGTCAAGGGGGCTGAAATATTTTCTTCCCGTGAGTGAGGTAAACGTGCCATCCCCATTGTCCCTCCATCGATTGCCGTAGTGAACAGAACCGCCTGAGTTTAAGAGATAGCTCCAATGGTTTCCTCCCCGCCCTAAAAGGGCATCGCTTACGCTGCCATCCTCCCTCTGGTACTTTACATGGGCCGCCCATCGATGTAAAAATTCATGACTGAGAGTTGACATGGTAAATGAGAAGT
>CAYYOQ010000259.1:0-3874 GCA_964473235.1 uncultured Thermodesulfobacteriota bacterium
AGTCAAATGTCCTCTTACCGCCATTGATGTCTGTCTAAAGGCAATGCAGATCCTTGCAGGATATGGTCTTTTTTACGATCAATTTCTTCCCGGTTATCTTGGGGATGCCTTAGCCACCTGGCTTCTTGAGGGAACAGGGCAAATGCAAAGAAATACAGTAGCAAGCCAAATATTAGGGAGATTGTAAACACGAATATTTCATCTCAATAAGGGGTATTGAAACGGGTAATTGATGAAACGATCTGTTTCGTTTATAAAAACTTGATTTATTAAATTGGCTCGTAGAAAGGTAGGTAATATATGAGCGGTTTGTCTATTTATCCATTATGTCTTGGGACATTTCCGAGTGTTGAGAAGTCAATTTTTACTTATGCGTGCAATCAGGGAGTAAAGTTTCGGGCGTGTTGCATAGGATGGTATATTGCTGGGGCGCCAAAAAAGGTTCTAGTCGATACTGGTCCTGGCGATCCTGACCTTGCTGCCCGATACCACCCACATTTGAGGCTTGATAAAGACAAAGTCACACTGGAACAAGCACTATCTAAGGTGGGAGTAAAACCTCAAGAGATTGAATTGGTTATCTTGACCCACCTTCACTGGGATCACTGCTATAATCTCGAATCATTGAGTAAGTCGAGTTTTTTGGTACAGCATGACGAAATCCAATATGCTGTTTCGCCTCTGCCTATCCACAAGGTAGCCTATGAAGTAGGTATTCCTGACCTACGACCTGCTTGGATGTCAGTTTTTGATCGAATTCGTATAACTCATAACGATGAAGAAATTTTACCGGGCATTTCTGTAGTAAGTTTACCTGGACATACACCTGGTTTTCAGGGAGTAATGGTCCAAGCAGAAAAGAAGAGCTACCTAATCGCTGGGGATGCCATACCATTGTTTGAAAACTGGGAAGGTCGCATTCCGTCTGGTATACATATTGATTTACGTGAATATGAAAAAACATTCAAAAAAATTAAATCTTTAAGACCCGATGTCATTTTACCAGGGCATGATGAGCGAGTGTTTGAAATGAGACTTGATCTCTCTTCCATAGATATCGTGGCTTCTTGAAAAATGTTGGCCTGATCTAACTCATTCGGTATGGCATCAATTATAAAGACACACAGATTGTGAAAAGATGGATTAATTCTAATGGAGGTGATCATATGCGGAAAGAGATGTGTCGCCCACATAATAAGTATGTCGGCGGGTTAGTGTCGGAAGAAGAAATAGCGTTCTTGGAAACCATAGCCAAATATGTTGAGAAGGAAATATTTCCAAAAAGAGAAGCAATGGAAGGCGGGTGGTATAGGAATGAGGAGCTTGCCGAAAGAACAATAGATGAACTTTACGAAGGATTGGTGAAGATCGGCATTCAACAAATAAATATACCTGTTAAGCATGGTGGATTAGGAGGCTCAAACGTTCTAAGAGCAGCAGTAAACGAGGAGATCAGTAGGGGAGATGTCGGCTTTGCAACACATGTAGGCAAAATTCATTCCTTGGCAAGCTACCTTCTCCAGGCCAAAAGATCTGATCTGCTAGACCGATATCTCCCCCTACTCTTAGGGAAAGATTGTTGGACTGCTTCTCTGATGATAACGGAGCCGCAAGGTGGGGCAAATATAGAGGATCCGACACAACACGGACAAACCATCTGTACAACGGCTGAACTGAAAGGGGACGAATATATTATAAACGGTCATAAGATTTGGTGTGGGCCAGCCGGACCACCAGAAGTGTTTATACGACAGAAACTTAAGGGACATCTTGGGTACATGCTTGTTGCTACCACTGACCCGTCTGCTGGTGATGAGGGTATAGCCGTTTTTCATCTCCCTGCTGATGCCCCGGGAATGACTTTTTCTAATCCCATACAGAAGATGGGGATGTGTTTTGCTGACCGTAACTGTGAGGCATGGTTAGAAAACGTAAGATTACCTCGAGACCTTAGGTTGGCTGGGCCGGGCGAGGACATGAAAATTCTGCACAGCAGAATGTCCGGCGGTAGGCTAACTGCAGCGGCAAGGTGCGTGGGTGCGGCCCAAGCGGTCTTTGAAATAGCATTGGATTACTTGGCTGAACGAAATATCATGGGAAAGCCCATTAGGGAACACTCACTATGGGCCGCTGGCTTGGGAGAACTGGCAGCAGAAATAGAAGCCTGTAGAGCCCATTATCTCACTGTGGCCTGGATGTTTGACCACCCCGATAAATATGGGCCAGCATGGTCTCAGGCCATGATAGGTAGAGCTTCTGCTGCTAGGCAAAAAGCGGCAAGGATGGCGATCTTTGTAATGAACAGAGTTATGGAATACATGGGTTCCTATGGTTATGCCTATGAATACCAAGTTGAAAAGTTCCTTAGGGACATGAAAATAGTTCAACTATGGCTAGGTGGGCCACAGAGGGATCGTTTAGACACTGCTTTGGCCTATTATCCATTTAATTGGACATTTTAGACTGTGGTAATTGCGTTACAAATCATAATCAAAATTTAACAATATACAAATGATAACACTGCCCCAACGTTAATTTGGAAGAATATGGTAACGTCATAAAAACATTAGGATTATAAACCAAGGGGCGATCTATCTCATGGATCGTGGCTGTCTCGATTTTGCTCGCCTATACACGATCAACCAAACCTCGCCATTCTTCATAACAAAAGCCAAGAGCAATTTCAGTTCCAAACGTCTTTATTCTCAGACCGTCGACAAAGCAACGGGGGTACAATGCGACCAAATCATTGTGCTCGATGGCTTTTACGCCAGAAAAGATTACCCGACAAGACTGCGACGTATTCGCTATTTCGATGCCGAAAACAACAAACGACTGGTCTTCTTAATAAACAACTTTACTCTTTCGGCATTGACTATTACAGAGCTTTACCGCTGTCGCTGGCAGATCGAGTTGTTTTTCAAATGGATCAAACAGCATTTGCGAATCAAAGCTTTTTATGGCACTACTGAGAATGCAGTCAAGACCCAGATCTGGATCGCAATCTCTGTGTATGTGCTGGTCGCTATTATCAAGAAACGCCTGAATTTGGACTGGAGCCTCTACACAATTTTACAGATTTTAACCCTAATACTTTTTGAAAAAACCCCGATTTTACAGGCATTGTCAAACATTGATGACACAGAATCAAAACATGTTACCTATAATCAGTTGTCTTTATCCAGTTAACGTTGGGACAGCAATGCAACCAAATATCTTTTAATGCGAGAGACCATCTGTGAACTTTTGACCAGTTCAATGTAGTCTTATAATAAGCCTTGATAGGTCAGGTGAATATGACTATAATAATCTCAAAAATCAAATAGGATTTGCTAAAGTTATGAAGACAGTAAATGTTTCTAAGTCAAAGGCATGCCTGAGTGACTATTTGAATCAAGTGAAAATCGGGGTCGAAGTCTTGATCACGGGCCGCGGTAAGCCTGTGCCTCGAATGGTCCCTATCACACGTGTCACAGCCACAGAAGCATCATTGACCCGAATGGAAAAACAAGGATTAATTAGAAGGGTTTACGGTCCTCCCTTGGAAGATTATTAAAGATACCTCAGCAAGGATGTTTTGTTCTATTCGTAAGCATTAAAAAAGGCTTATAACCACCCTTTTTTTATGCTTAAGACAATCCAAACCTTTCTTTTTAACATTCTTAAAAGCCTTACTTTGACCTAAAAGATTTTTTGAATGATACATTGAAGTCGACCATTAAGATCCCGAAAGCTCATTTACCCTTTTCAGAATATTAACTATTTGAATGGAGCGTGCCCCATCCGGACGAAGAGCCTCACTCATTTTGGATCGATCCTATTTTTTTGTTGACAAAGGCACCCCTCTTTGCTATAAAATCGACCGACTGGTCGG
>CAYYOQ010000260.1:0-3853 GCA_964473235.1 uncultured Thermodesulfobacteriota bacterium
TGCCAGAAGGCCACTGAAGCTCCCCCCAACGGGTCAACGCCGATCTTGATGCCCGCTGACTGGATCATCTCCATGTCTATGACATGCTTAAGGTCCTGCACATAGGGCGTAAGGTAGTCGTACTCATGGGTGGTAGCAGCATGTCTCGCCTTATCGCAGGTCATCCTCTTTACCTCCCGGTTGGCTTGCTCAAGGAGCTGGTTTGCCCGTTGCTCTATCCATTTCGTGACCTCTGTGCCCGCAGGGCCACCGTGAGGCGGATTGTACTTGAACCCTCCGTCCTCGGGAGGATTGTGTGACGGCGTGATCACGATGCCGTCTGAAAGGCCTGATTTTTTCCCGCGGTTGAAGACAAGGATCGCGTGGGAGATGACGGGCGTGGGCGTATAACCAGAGTTCTTTGCGATCATCACTTCGACACCGTTTGCCGCCAAAACCTCCAAGGCCGTGACCTGGGCCGGCTCTGAAAGCGCATGGGTGTCCATGCCGAGGAAGAGAGGCCCGGTGATGCCCTTCGCCCTCCGGTAGTCGCAGATCGCCTGGCTCGTGGCGAGGATGTGGGCTTCGTTGAAACTCCTCCGAAACGATGAACCCCGGTGACCGGAGGTCCCGAAGGCAACCTGTTCCCCCGCCACCTTCACATCAGGCGCCTGGACGAAATAGTCCGTTATCAGCCGGGGGATGTTCACCAGCACCGATCTCGGTGCCGGTGTGCCTGCGAGGGGATGTACACTCATGAGGGTCTCCTCATTAAGAATGGCAGTATCTATGACGATGAGCGTTGTTCACCATATGGTATGGTCCTTGCCAAGGGCACGATCGAGCGGAACATCTTCCCGTGTGTCGGCTCACTACTTATTAGAATTTCGCTTCGAGAGTTCAGAGATCAACTTTTCCTCGAGATAGCTGAATCGTTGTGCAATATAATAGTTTCGGGTATCACTTTCAAGGGTAGAACCTAGCTTAACTTTAAAATCTCTTTCCTTAAAACTAACCAGCTTTTTCTTAAAAGTACTTGTCTGCCTCTCATCCATATCGGGAAGCTCAATTCCTCGGCGAAGCAAAAATTCGATATCAAAACAATCCCTGATCTCACCCCGGTCAAGAAAAGCTTCTATTTTATTCTTCATCATCTGTTCCAGGGTGTGCGCTTTAAGAATGACCTGTTTCGTGCTGTACCTGGAAAACGCAATCTTTTCCTGGTAATCCCACTCTTTCATCTCCCGGCGTATTTCAATCTTCAGTCGTTTTGGATAGTGTGGGGAGCGTAGTTCCAACAAAAGAGGATAGTGCTTTATTTGTGCATCGGTGATCTCATATTCCCTTTCAAAGACTTGCTTTAGCTTATATAAGTAAGCGCGGTGTGATATCGTCTTGATAAACCAGAAATCGAGATCAACAGAATACCGGTTCAACTCATGGCAGAGCCTGAGCATTGTGCCGCCACCAAAGACAAGGGAATCGAGCAGCTTCATACTCTTCATCTTGTCCAGAACTTCTATTTCAAAAACTTCATGTTGTCTAAAGATATCCATTTTTCTCTAGCATTTTTTTTGTTTTCAAAGGAAACTTTTTGCTCATCCGTTTGAGCTCGCCTCTATCAAACTTCCCTCCATCTATAGATGAAAGGTCAAACGGATAACGGCCGAGCGACATCAAGTAAAAGGCATCCAGGAAAGCCTTCTCCGGAGTCGCTATGAAGAACCCTTTCTGTTTTGTGAAGCCAAAGTAGAGATCGCTAATGACTCTGGTATAGCGAAAAATTGTACCGTTCAGGCGGATTGCTTTTGTCCTTTTCACGGCCACCGACTCGATAAATTCCCTCTGCACTTGAGTGGTTATCTCATAGTAATCCAGTGCAGTCATAAGAGAAATGTACGAGGGAACTTGTCCCAGGTTCGCAAGTATAAATTTTTCTTCCCTTCCGGTTGTGTTCCATTTCGCCCTCAGTATATACATATTTCTTTTTACACGCACCACCACCCCCTGCCCGACATAACGGCTGGCAGTCACTCTGGCCGAGGCCAGGTTGATACCAAGAGCCTTGGCTAAATCCTCATAGCCAAAATACAGTTTGTGTATTTTACTGAGTGCGGTTGATTTCATTAAATATACTTGATTAACATATTTGTTAATTTAATATACTTGACAAAATGAGTTGTCAAGATAATTATATGCAGTAATTTAAAGGAAAGTGGAGATGCAGGCAGAAACTGAAAGTATCCTAAAAGTGACACAATAAAAAAGAGGTGGTTAGATGAGAAGCATCTAACCACCTCTACTTACACTCTGGTCGGGACGGCCGGATTCCCCTCATTAAAGGCGGGACAAGCTCACCGACGACCACCTGAACCCCATTTCTTTAAATTTCAAATCGTGGCACTTGGATAAAAGGTGTTACTATTATTTCTTGTATTCTCTGGTCAACAGCTACTTGAAAATATACTCTTCATAAGTTATACAACATCATTAGTTATGAGTATTCTCCACTCCATAAGGCTTCAAGAAAATTTTTATAAGGAAGGATTGTGATGTCGTCTAATTTTCTCATACGTGGCTCTAAACTAACACAGAGATATCTTTTTAAACATTTTTCTTCTGCAAGTGCTTTGAGTGATTTAACATCCTGTGCTGATACATTTTCTTTAGCTTTAACCTCCACTGCCGTGTGATCCCCGATAATAAAATCTACTTCAAAACCTGACGTTGCTCTCCAGTAGGAAAGAGGTTCTCCCGACATATAGTCACTGTAGCTCGTAAGTTCATGCATAATATAGGTCTCAAATGCCTCACCAAATTCCGGGGTGCCTGGCTTAAATCTTCGCCCCTGGAGCTCACCAACCACTCCCACATCGAAAAAATAGTATTTTGAAGATGCGAGTGGTTTTCTCTTCTTTGATTTTCGCCACGCTGAGAGTTCATACAAAATAAGCGTGTCTTTAAGAACCTCGAAATATTCGTATACCGTGGTTCGTGCTACTTGAGCGTCATTCGCCACATTAGTAAAATTTACAATGGTACCATTACAGTGAGCAGCAACTTTTAGAAAACGGCTAAATGCAGGAATATTTCTGGTTAATCCCTCCGCAACAATTTCTTGTTGAAGATAAAGACCGGTATAGGCCTTTAAATCAGCGTCAGGGTCATCTGAAAAATAAATCGAGGGAAGGAGCCCTCGATCTACCGCGCGGTGCAGGTCAAACAAATTACCCAATTCCTTGTATACCAGAGGGTGCAAATGTTTTGTTCGTGCTCGTCCCCCAAGCAGGTTAACACCGCCACGCCGAAGCTTCCGTGCACTGGAACCTGTTAATAGAAAGCGAATACTATATGCCTCAATCAGGCGATGGACTTCATTTAATAAATCAGGCAGGCGTTGAATCTCATCGACCACGACTATCCGATCCTGTGGGGTAATCTCTTGAGCGATGCGCCCTGGATTCTGATTGAGAGCCAAATAAATCGAAGTATCAAGGAGATCATACACGCGTACATCTTTGAATGAATGACCTATAAGAAATGTCTTACCTGTCTGACGAGGCCCCAGAAGGAAGTATGACTTTTTTTCAAGAAGGGCAGATAAATTTAAAACCCTCTCAACCCAGTCTACTCTATAAGTTGTCTGTTTGTTTGGTCCTTTCATCGTCATTTATTATGTTAAATGACGAAACATATGTCAATACATTTTTTATGTTAATCCTTTAAGTTCACCATCCATGATGTTCATTTAAAAGTATCTCAGGAATGACACAAAAAAATAAGTGGTTAGTTGAGAATTAACTAGCCACTTATTTCTATTATTTACTCTGGTCGGGACGGCCGGATTCGAACCGGCGACCACCTGAACCCCATT
>CAYYOQ010000261.1:0-1796 GCA_964473235.1 uncultured Thermodesulfobacteriota bacterium
TGATGAGAAGGATATCGTAGATACCATTCACGATATTCTGTGTGAGGAGGGTTATGAAACCTACCTCGCCTATGATGGGAAAGATGCACTGCAACAGATAGAAAAGCACTCACCCGACCTTGTGCTCCTCGACTGCTATCTCCCCGAAATGATGGGGATAGAAGTGTTAAAAGAGATCAGAAAAAGCAATGAGGATATCGCAGTTATTATGATGACTGGCCGGGGAGAAGAGCAGCTTGCGGTATCACTGATGAAGGCAGGTGCCTCCGACTATCTAAAAAAACCCCTTGGCAAATTTACCCTGCTGAGCTCGGTAAAGGATGTGCTGCGTAAAAAAGACATCAATAGAGAAATCATTCAATCGGAGCGCCTTTTGCTCTTAGGTGAGCTTTTTCCCTTTGTAGCTCATGAAATACGCAACCCCCTCCATGCCATTGGAGGTGCCTTGGCCATCATTCAGAAACGAACCAAGAGAGACCCCTTAGTTGATCAATCAATCAACGTGATCAACGAAGAAATCAATAGATTAAACACCTTTATAAAAGATTGTTTGGATTTTTCTAATCCCGCAGAACCTGTAAAATTTGCTTCAACCGATATCAATGATATCATTACCTCTTCATTTGATCTCATGACCCCTGTGATCCAGGATTCATCAAAAAATATCGCTATTGCACTCTCCCTTCAGGAAGACCTGCCAAAAATCAAAGCGAACTTTAACGAATTAAAGCAGGTCCTTTTAAACATCATTAAAAATGCCGTCGAGGCAATAGAAACCCGGGGTGAAATTCAAGTCAAGACTACCCACAACCACAAACATCCCAGCCCCTCTATCGCCATTGAAATATCAGATACGGGAAATGGTATAAAAGACGAGCTGCTTAATAAAATTTTTAACCCATTTTTCACTACCAAAACCGGAGGTAATGGCCTGGGCTTACCCGTATGTAAAAAAATTATCTGTGAGAACCATCGGGGAACACTCACTATCAAAAGCCATGAAGGCAAAGGAACTACCGTAATTATAAGACTACCCGTCGATAGTCCCATTAAAAAATGATTGGTAAAAAGATTCTTATCGTTGATGATGAATTTAACTCACGAAGTCTCTTAGCTCAGCTCTTGGAAGATGAGGGCTTTGCGGTCACTACTGCGGAAGATGGGCGCTCCGCATTGCATGTATTAGAAAATGAACCCTGCGGTATTGTCCTCACCGATATTAGAATGCCCCTCATGGATGGGATTGAACTTTTTCATAAAGTTAAGGAACTTTATCCCGATATACCAGTAATACTTTTTACTGCCTATGGCACCATCGAGTCAGCGGTAAATGCACTTAAAGAAGGAGCCTTTCACTACTTAGAGAAACCTGTAAATATTGATCTTTTGAAACATACTATTAAACAGGCGCTTGATATTCAAGCACTTGAAGAAGAAATCTCTCGATTACGCACTCAGCTTGAAGAAAAGAAGTCTGAATAACTCTTACTATCCTTACAATCTGCTATGGCTCAAAAGACTATTCTGGTAGTAGATGATGAACCTAATTCCCTTTTCGTCACCTCCCAGATTCTGAAAGACCAATCCTATAATGTGATTACCGCGGAGTGCGGTAGGGCAGCCCTCGAGAAATTGAAGAGTGTAGAGATCAACCTGGTAGTTACTGATGAGCGCATGCCTGACCTCAGCGGGATGGAGGTGCTTAAGGAAACAAAACGTTATAATGCACAAATTCCCGTAATTATCCTCACCGGCTACGGCACTATCCCCCTCACCATCAATGCCCTCAAGGAGGG
>CAYYOQ010000261.1:1896-3843 GCA_964473235.1 uncultured Thermodesulfobacteriota bacterium
AAAGCCATTCACCACAAGAGTGCAAGGAGGGATAAGCGGCTGGTGACGGTGAACTGTGCTGCCCTGACCGATACCCTGGTGACCAGTGAGCTTTTTGGTCACAGCAAGGGTGCATTCACCGGCGCAACCGAGAGCGCGGTGGGAAGGTTTGAGCTCGCCGATGGCGGTACCCTTTTTCTGGATGAGGTGGGGGAGACCTCACCTTTACTACAGAAGACGCTGCTCCGGGTGCTGCAGGAGAAGGAGTTTGAGCGGGTAGGCAGCGGAAAAACCATCAAGGTGGATGTACGCATTATCACCAGCACCAATTGTGATTTAAAGGAGGAGGTGGAGCGGGGGAATTTCAGGAAAGATCTCTACTATCGCTTGAGCGTGGTTCCCATTGCCTTATCGCCGTTGAGGAGGAGAAAATCAGACATCCCGCTTTTGATGGAGCATTTTCTTAAGAAGTATGAGGAGGAGGGAAAGCCGGTGAGCATACTGCCTGAGGTGGTGGAGCACCTGAAGGGGTACAGCTGGCCGGGAAACGTGAGGGAGTTAGAGAACGTGGTGCAGCAGATGATAGTATTTTGTAAGGATCAGACCATCACCATCGCAGACCTTCCGCCCTTTATCTTGATGAGGAATGGGCAGGTGGGGGAGGTAGATAAGGAGGGGATGTCACTTCCCGGGATTATCGAGGAGATGGAGAAGCAGTATATCATGGAGGCGTTAAAGAAGACCGATTGGCATCGGGAGAATGCTGCCAAGCTTTTGGGCATCACCAGAAAGATGCTGGGAGATAGAATCAGTAAATACAACCTCAAAAAATAGCACAATTAAAGCTTTCTCTTTTCATTATTTTTTTATCAACCAAAAAAGATGAAGTCGTAAAAAGTCACAGTAATTGTCATTGCGAACGAAGTGAAGCACCCTCTGCCTTTGTACGTAGTTGAAAAACCAAGATTGCCACGTCATCCGGCATCATCCAGGATCCTCGCAATGACACTTGTCAGGACTTTTTACGACGTTACCAAAAAAAATAGTTTACAAACGAAATTTTGTTAGTTATTATCTCAATCTGTTACTAATAATTTTTAATAAAAGGAGAAAAAGCACATGAAAAAGATAAAAATTATTTTTATCCTATTAATCAGCATTCCTCTTTTACTCTCTTGCGGTGGAAAAAAAGCCATTGAAGAATCCATGCCCTCACCCGGCACACAATACATTATTGGTCCTGAAGATGTGTTAAAAATAAACGTATGGAATGAGCCGCAACTATCCCTTTCTGTTCCGGTAAGAACAGATGGAAAGATATCCCTCCCTTTAATTAACGATGTTCAGGTTGTGGGCTTAACCCCGATCGTGTTAAAAGATGAGCTTACTAAGAAGATCTCTCAATACATTGAAAATCCCACTGTGTCAGTTATCGTGGAACAGGTAAACAGCATGAAGGTTTTTGTGGTGGGAAATGTCACAACCCCTGGTGTGTACGACGCGAAGAGAGAAGTTAACGTCCTTCAAGCCATTTCCATGGCTGGCGGATTTACTGAGTGGGCCAACAAAAGAAAGATAAAAATATTCAGAAAGTATGGTGGTGTAGAGAAGGTAATCAAGGTGAACTATAACAAGATTGTATCAGGTAACCATCCTGAGTTAAATATCCCCCTCCAGCCAGGAGATACAATTGTTGTACCGTAAAAATTTCTGAATAGCATGTATAAGGTGATCAATAGCTCTTTAAAATTATTTTTACTTTCCTTGCTCCTATGTCTCACTTGCTCAGAGGCCTGGGCTGCACCTATTTTTGAATTTCACCCCCTCTTTAGTTCCGAGGCGAGGTATGACGACAATATTTACCTCACTCGATCAAATACCAGAAGCGACTGGATCACCACGGTATCCCCCGGATTTCTTACTACACTTTCACATCCTCGACTAAACATAACCGCCGAATACAAACCT
>CAYYOQ010000262.1:0-3840 GCA_964473235.1 uncultured Thermodesulfobacteriota bacterium
ATTCCCAGAAGAGGGCAGTCGTTGAGGGGCATTGTGATGAGCGAGGCACCAGCGAGTATAACCTTGCCCTCGGACAACGAAGGGCAAGCAGCTCCCAGAAGTATTTAATCAATCTGGGGGTACCTTCTAGTCAGCTTTCCACCATCAGTTATGGCAAGGAGAGGCCTAAAGATTCAGGTCACAACGAGGAGGCCTGGGCGAAGAACAGAAGGGATGAATTTGTGACAAAGTGATAACGCGGTAATCTCATCTGGGGAACCATGAAGGTTCTCCAGATGAGATGCTGTTGGTAGGAAGGGTATCCATTGAGATCACGGAATCATATCTTTTTACTCTATTGTATACTTGGTGCATTATGTGGCTGTGCCACTCCGGCGGTGCAGAGTGATATCAGTATGCTTGATAAAAAGGTCTCTCAGCAGAAGAGGGATATACAGACAGTTCGTCAGAAGCAGGCTGATTTAGATGAACGGATTGATGCCCTGCAGACTGAACTCCAGCGTCTCAGGGGAGGCATGGAAGAGAGTAAACACTATGCACAAAAGGCTTCAGATGATGTCATCGCACTGAGGGAAGAGATGGCAACTCATATTAAAAAGCACGATGAAGACGTGAACCAGTTGAGGGCAGCGGTGGGGATGAGTGTGACTGCCCCAAAGGATCCCACGGTGCTCCAACCTCAGCCACCAGGTGTACAACCCTCTACTGTTGCCCCTCTTGGAGATTTAGTGAAGGTAACTGGTGTTCCAGACCCTGAGGAACTTTATAATAGCGCATATTCCAGATTGAACCAGGGTGATTTACAAGGTGCGAGAACGGAATTCAAAAAGTTCCTGGAGCTATTTCCCCAGACAGAATACTCTGATAATGCTCAGTTCTGGATAGGAGAGTGCTTCTACCGGGACAAGAAATACGAAGAGGCAATTCTGGAGTTTGAGGAGGTGGTAAAGAAATTTCCCCAGGGTAATAAAGTTCCCGATGCGCTCCTTAAACAAGCCTTCTCATTTATTGCCATTAATGATACCAATACTGCTAAGCAGCTTTTGCAGAAAATCATCACTCAGTATCCTGCCTCAGCCCAGGCTGACTTAGCCAAGGCTAAACTTGATACATTAAAGTAGTGTTCCCTCCTATTTTTTTCCCACCTGCTGCCAATCCCTAAGAAAACGTTCTACCCCCACATCGGTGAGAGGGTGGTTAACCAGCTGTTCGATGACTTTATAGGGAATGGTTGCGATATCTGCGCCCATCAGTGCCGCTTCCAGTACGTGGAGGGGATTTCTCACACTTGCTACAATAACTTCTGTTGCGAAATTATAGTTATCATAGATGGTGAGAATCTGCTCAACCAGATCCATCCCCCAGTGGGAGATGTCATCCAGTCTTCCCACAAAGGGGCTGGCGTAGGAAGCTCCTGCCTTAGCGGCAAGGAGTGCCTGGGTAGGCGAGAAAATCAAGGTCATATTCACCCGTATCCCTTCTGTTGAGAGCTGTTTGGTTGCCACCAGCCCCTCCCTGGTCATAGGTATTTTAATCACCACATTGGGGTGAAGTTTTGACAGCTCCCGTGCTTCTCTCACCATTTCAGGAGCGTGAGTACTAACCGCTTCAACACTTATAGGACCATCTATAATGTCACAGATTTCCTTGACCAGGTGCCTGAACTCTTTTCCCTCTTTGGCAATGAGGGTTGGATTGGTGGTAACTCCATCAATGAGTCCGAGACTTTTAGCTTGTTTGATTTCATCGATATTAGCGGTATCAATGAAGAGTTTCATAACCTAACCTCCTTTACAACGTGGGTAATGAGCTAGGGTAGCCTTTGCTGAAACCTTTCTTTATTAAGATATGCTTTCTTGCACTCTCTACTGCAGAAATAGAGGGTTTCTCCCGCGATCTGCGCGGTGAGGGCATCTCGTTTAGGAATGTAGAGATGGCAGTGGGGATCCATCACCATCTCATCAGTGATGATGTCAGGAGGGTGCGATGAAGGTTGCGTGTGCGTGGACGAGGTGAGTAAAAGATTTTTGAGCAATCGATAGAGAAGGTAGCTGAGAATAATAAAAATGATGAAACGCATCATCAAGGTCGTTCCTCTAAGAGGGTGATTATCCCCGTAGTGTCGTGTAAGCTCTCACAAAGCTGGGCGATGGTTTGGTTACACACAGGGTGGATCAGCTGGGGATCGATCTCACGCAGGGGGAGCAGTACGAAACCCCTGAGGTGTAAGGGGGGATGGGGCATGGTGAGCTCGGGGCTTTCTATGGTGTGGTCGTTGTAGAGTAAAATGTCGAGATCAATAGTTCGTGGTCCCCACTTTTCACGGTGTTCCCTTCCGAGTTTCTCTTCCACCCCGTGGAGAAAGGTAATGAGCTGGTGAGGAGAAAAGGTGGTGTGGATTTTAATTACTGAGTTTATGAAAGTATCCTGTTCCTGATACCCCCAGGGTTCCGTGAGGTAAAAGGAGGATTGGGTGAGTAGTCGATTCTGTTCACAGGCACAAATCATTTCAATTGCCCTTACACAATTCTTATATTTGTCTCCCTGGTTAGATCCGATCCCTATGTAGGCACTGTTGCTCATCTCAGTGTGCGAGAGATATGAGATACCTCTTGTATTACCCTCAGTGGGGAAAATCCATCTGTTTAATTCTCTCCACTGCCTCGGCAATTCTCTCCTTGTCCACGGTGAGTGTCATCCGGATGTATCCCTCTCCTGAGGGGCCGAAACCATTTCCTGGAGTTGTTACCACTGCGGCTTTGGTTAAGAGATGGGCAGTGAATTCTGAAGAGGTGAAACCGGAGGGGGTGGTGACCCACAGGTAGAAGGTGGCCTGGGGAGCCTCAACTTCAAAGCCTGCTTCTTTGAGTCCTTGTACCAAAAGGTCTCGTCTCTCTTGATAAATACGTCTCATTTCAGTAACCGGGGTTTGGTCTCCGCAGAGCGCCGTAGTGCCCGCTACTTGAATGGTTTGAGCTACTCCTGAGTCGATATTGGTTTTTACTTGCCCCAGTGAGGAAATAATATCGGCATTGCCCACGGCGAAGGCAATCCGCCACCCGGTCATATTGTAGGTTTTGGAGAGGGAGTGGAACTCGATGGTACTATCCTTTGCGCCGGGGATTTCCAGTATACTGGGGGGTGGAACATTATCAAAGTAGAGCTCGGTGTATGCAGCATCATGGCAAAGGACCAGGTGATAGCGATGAGCGAGTTCAACCGCTTCTTTAAAGAAGGAGCGGGAGGCAACTGCAGCGGTGGGATTGTTGGGGTAGTTGAGGAAGATCAATTTTGTCTTGCGTAAAATTGCTTCAGGGATAATCGAAAAGTCGGGGAGAAAATTGTTTTCCTTGCGCAGTGGCATGAAGTAGGGAATCCCTCCCGCAAAGAGGGTTGCGGTATTGTATACCGGATAACCAGGATCAGGAACGAGGGCTATGTCATGGGGGTTAATAAAGGCCAGAGGAAGGTGAGCGATACCCTCCTTGGAGCCAATGAGAGAGACTACCTCAGTTGAGGGATCCAAAGATACATTAAATCTTTTATGGTACCAGGTGGCAACTGCTTCTCTAAATTCTCTCATTCCGCTGTAGCTAGGGTAGCGGTGGTTTCGTGGGTCCTGAGCAGCTTCCTTTAACGCAGCAATAATATGAGGAAAGGTAGGAAGATCGGGATCACCGATCCCTAGGTCTATAAGATCTGCTCCCTTTTGCTTCATTTCCTCTTTCATCTGGTCTATTTTGGCAAAGAGGTAGGAAGGAAGTTCTCTAATGCGATGCGCTTTTTCTAACGGTGTCATGGTAGTAACCTTGGAACCTGTAAAACTGTTGGCAAGTTTGC
>CAYYOQ010000263.1:0-3837 GCA_964473235.1 uncultured Thermodesulfobacteriota bacterium
TTCTGCATTCCTAATAAGAGATAAGGCACTAACTCTATGAAAAGAGTGTTAACTATTGCCGCTTCTGACTCCGGAGGCGGCGCAGGAATTCAAGCCGACATAAAGACGATAACCTTCATGGGCGGATATGCCATGAGTGCCCTCACCGCACTCACTGCCCAAGATACTACCGGGGTAAAGGGAATTTATAAAGTGCCGATAGACTTTATCGCTCAGCAAATCGACACCGTGGTGTCAGATCTAGGGGTAGATGCGGTCAAGACCGGCATGCTGGTCGATGCAGAGGTAATTGAAACCGTCTCCCGTAAATTGAAGGCCCACCATATTACCAAGATTGTTGTAGACCCGATAATGGTGTCAAAGAGTGGGGTACCCCTTCTGGCTAAAGACGCCTATACCTTTCTCAAAAGAGAACTTATTCCTTTAGCGCTTGTGATAACCCCCAACCTTTACGAGGCCTCCATGCTCACCGGAAAAGCGGTGAGAACGATTGCTCAGATGAAAGTGGCATCAAAAAAGATACACCAGATGGGGGCACGAAATGTGGTGGTGAAGGGAGGGCACCTCAAGGGAAACCCGGTAGACATCCTTTATGATGGAAAAGAGTATTACGAGTTTGAGGCACAAAGAGTTGCTACCAATAATACCCACGGAACCGGTTGCACCCTCTCCGCAGCGCTGGCAACGGAGATCGCCAAGGGGGTACCACTTGCCCAGGCAGTGAGCCATGCGAAGGAATTTACTGCCGCCTCCCTCAAATTCTCTTTAGCCCTGGGAAAGGGGTGTGGCCCCGTCAACCCCGCTGCCTCCTTCACCCGCTACCAGGAGATAGTCCGGTGCAGCGATGAGTTGAAGCGCGCACTTAAAAAACTTAAGGAGGGAGAGATCGGTCACCTTATCCCAGAGGTGCAATCAAACCTGGGGTACGCACTTCCTCACGCTACCAGTGCTGAAGAAGTAATTGCCTTCCCGGGAAGAATAGTGAGAGTAAATCAGAGCATTGCCACCCTGGCTGACCCGCTCCCCGGTGCCTCTCGTCACCTCGCTCAGGTCATTCTCACTGTGATGAACTATTACCCAGAGCTTAGGTCTGCGATGAATATAAAGTATTCCCCTGAAATTATCAAAAAGTGCCGTGCCTTAAAACACACCCTCGGCAGGTTCAATCGCGAAGATGAACCTCATCATATTAAAATGAGGGAGGGGGCCAGTCTCAGTTGGGGAATAGGAAGGCTGCTCAGTAAAAGCAACGCCGTTCCCGATAGTATTTACGATCTGGGAGAGGTGGGGAAAGAACCCATGGTGCGCATCATAGGACGCTCGCCCCTGGAGGTAGCAGAGAAGGTATTACACATTGCCCGGTTAAAGGTGAGGAGTAGAGTGTGAACCAGCTTGAGCATGCGAAGAATGCTACCATCACTAAGGCTATGGAGGTCGTTGCCGCCTCAGAGGGAGTGGACCCACGATCTATTCTTGAAGAGTTCGCACAAGGACATCTCATTATTCCTCGTAATAAAAACCACGCTTCCATAGCTCCCCTGGGAATCGGAAAAGGACTGCGCACTAAGATAAATGCAAACATTGGTACTTCAAAAGATCACCAAGACCTCGAGGAGGAACTGAAGAAGCTCAGTATTTCAATTGAGGCAGGTGCAGACACGGTAATGGACTTAAGTACCGGGGGGCCACTCGATGAAATTAGAAGAGCCATCCTTAAAGAAACTACTGTTCCCATCGGCACCGTGCCCATATACCAGGCGGTAGTAGAGACGGTTCAGCAGCACCAGGCAATGGTGAAGATGTCGGTCGATACGCTCTTTGAGGTAATTGAGAAACACGCTGAAGATGGGGTTGATTTTATTACGGTCCACTGTGGGCTCACCCGTGAATCTGCAACGCGCCTGAAGAAAGAAGGGAGAATTATGGATGTGGTCAGCCGTGGGGGAGCCTTCACGGTGGAGTGGATGGCTTACAATAAAAAAGAAAATCCCCTCTACCACTACTACGATAGACTACTGGAAATTGCCCATGCCTATGATCTTACCTTAAGCTTGGGAGATGGCCTGCGTCCAGGATGTGTGGCTGATGCAACTGATCGAGGGCAGATTCAGGAACTCATCATCCTAGGGGAGCTCGCAGAACGTGCCTGGGCTCAGGGCGTGCAGGTGATGATTGAGGGACCGGGACATGTACCCCTCCACCAAATTGCGATCAACGTGCAACTGCAAAAACAACTCTGCCATGGCGCGCCTTTCTATGTACTGGGACCACTGGTAACCGATATTGCTCCAGGATACGACCACATTACCTCAGCCATAGGGGGTTCACTTGCAGCGGCAGCGGGTGCCGATTTTCTCTGCTATGTGACACCCTCTGAGCACCTGAGACTTCCCACGGTGGAAGATGTTAAGGTGGGCGTTATTGCCTCTAGGATTGCTGCCCACGCTGGTGACATCGCTAAAGGGGTAAAGGGCGCACTGGAAAAAGATATACAAATGGCACAGTGCCGAAAAGCGATGGATTGGGAGCAGCAGATTAAACTTTGCCTCGATCCTACCCTTGCCCGCCAGCTCCGCGCAAGCAGCCAGCCAGTCGATAAAGACGTCTGCACCATGTGTGGAGAATTTTGTGCCCTCAAGCTGCTTAAGAAAGAAGAGCGTTGGGAATTTTTTAATCAGGACTAGTCTACTGCTTCCCTACAACGCCATCGGGTAACTTCCCTCTCTCGCTGATCTATGACTCAAGGAATAGTCATTACCAGAGCACTTATAGTTTCTCTCTGTGTGCTGGTAGGATGTTATGCACTGAAAACCTTTCAACGAAACCACCTCTGGGGAAATAATCTTCTTCTCTGGACCGATTGTGTCAAAAAATCACCAGAGAAAGCAAGACCGCATAACAACCTGGGAAACGCCTACCGTGATCGCACCCACTATGACCTCGCCATCACTCACTACCAGCAGGCCCTCCACATTTGGCCAAGCTACTCCCTCGCCCACAATAACCTAGGAGTGGTCTATGGACTTAAGAAAATGTACACGCACGCCCTCAAGGAAATTGAATATGCGATTAGACTCGATCCTGATTTCTCGCGTGCCTATAATAATCTGGGCAATGCCTACAAAGGCCTAGGTCAATTCGATAAGGCACTGGAGCAGTATCTTCACGCTATCAGACTTAATCCCTACTACGCAGATATCTACTACAATCTGGGTAATACCTATGCGACAAAGGGAGACTATGACCAGGCAGTGGAAGCATACCTCAGAGCGCTTTCCTTAGAGCCAGATTCCCCCAAGGTATACCTCAACATAGGTAACGTGTACTGTCGCCAATCCCTGTGGGAAAAGGCGTTCTCCGCATATCAAAGCGCAGTCACCCTAAAACCGGACTATGCGGAAGCCTATAATAACTGGGGAGCCACCCTCAATAAGCTCGAAAGATATGCAGACGCCATTAAAGTACTGGAAACCGCTACTACCTTTCACCCCTCTTTTTTTGAAATCTATAGTAACCTGGGCAATGCCTATAGCGGACTTAAGGAATACCAGAGATCCGTGGACTACTACCAGCAGGCACTACAGTACAATGCGCATTCCCCTTCACTCCACTTCCATCTCGCCACCACTTACTTCCACCACCTCCACGTTAAAGAAAAGGCCCTCTATCACGCACAGAAGGCCCTTGAGCTCAATCCCGATGATGCCACCGCTACCACACTAAAGAAGATGATAAGGGAATTAGAAAGTCAACGATAGTTTTATCTTTAGATTCTTACACCTAAAAATCCCTGGCGGGCTTCCTGACCGGACAGGTTAAAGCTCTTATACGCTGAGA
>CAYYOQ010000264.1:0-3827 GCA_964473235.1 uncultured Thermodesulfobacteriota bacterium
CCGCAGCCCAAACATTTCTCCCTGTCAATGCGAATCATGGACATACCCTCTCATACAAACAATTAATTAAAAAAAACAGACTAATTCTATAATATGTTTTACTCTCATCTGTCAAGTTTTTTTAATCCCTAAAATGAGCGTATAGCTACTTATGGGAAGATTCCTTAAGATACACTGTCCTTACGGGAAAGGGGATTTCGATATTTTCTTGCTGATATCGTTCATGGAGTCTCTTTACAAACTCATGCGTTATCAGATACTGGTCAACAAACTCCCGTGCCCGCAGAACAACCGTGAAGTTAATACTACACTCATCAAAGGTATGGTAACGGATGAACGGTTCGAATTCGGGCACACCTCCTTTAACCGTTTGCATTACCTCTTTCGCCACCCCAACCGTTACCTTCTCTACCTTCTTGAGATCAGAATGGTAACTGACGCCCACCTGAACCAATACTGCCAATTCCTTTTCAGGAAGGTAATAATTGGTCATAATAGCTGAAGCTAATTTGGCGTTAGGAACAACAACGATATTATTGGGCAACATTCTAATAGTGGTATGCCTCCAGGTAATATCCGTCACATACCCCTCCTCACCCGTTTCAATCTTCACATAGTCACCTCTCCTCACCTGGTTGGACAAAATGAGGTGCAGACCGGAAAAGAGATTGGAAAGGGTACCTTGCAGGGCAAGGGCAATCGCCAGCCCACCCACACCCAAGGCAGTTAAGAGGGGAGCAATAGAGATACCCAATGTCTGTAAAATAATCAGAAACCCCAAGGTAACAATAATAATTTTGGTCAAATTCTTGAATATAGTTGCCTGGGGAAGGGTCTCTTTCACCCTCTCAGCATAAAGTTCCAAAAAACCTGTAGCAATTTTGGCGATAAGCCAGGTAAGGGAAATGATGATGCCGACAAGAATAACTTTCTGAATTAAATGGGAAAGGTGCTGCGGTAAGGGAGAAACGGAAGTCGCCCCATATAAAATAATAAGGGTAATGCATAGGACTACCATACCTCCCTTTAGTGCATGAATAATAACATCATTTCCTTTAGACTTTGTTTTCGCTACCAGTATTTTAAGTTTAGATAACACTATCCACTTAATAATTACTCCTGCAAGTAGTCCACAAATCGCTATACCTAAAAAAAGGATCGCCGATGATACAACGGTAAACTCAAAAGACATAACTCCCCTACCTCATACACTTTCAATCATCGATTTTATAATGAAAAAGTACAGAAAAAGTAACATGATGTCAAGAGTAAATAACCTTTGAATCCATTGAGAGCGCAATAAAACCTTACTTTAAGAGAGCCATTTTAGAAGTATCTAAAATGGCTCTCTTAAAGTGCTAACGCTTTCACCGAAACTGACGTTTAAAAATCTTTATCAGTACTCAGAGATAAAATCGATGGTGGCGGTGCAGGGACTCGAACCCCGGACACTGCGGATATGAGCCGCATGCTCTAACCACCTGAGCTACACCGCCACTGTTTTTCACTAGGTGAATCCACTCTTTTTTTACTTTCACTCCTTCCCACTTACAGAATGGTCATTAAGTTCACCGAGAGTCTTTTGGTAAACAGGATTTTCGCTAAGAGCATCAATCTCTCCTTTTTTATCCAAATCATTCTTCTCTGAGCCTAGGTTTTTTGTTGGTCCAGAGGAAGAAGGTGTCTCTCCCAGCTCTTCTACAGACTTTTGGTAGGCAGGGTTTTCGCTAGGCAGATCAAACTTTCTTTTCTTATTAGAACCTTTCTCTTTCTGCTTCGCTCCCAAAGAGCTATTATTACCTTCTGATGGTAAAGAGGTTTTTTCCGCAGGAGAAGTCGGCTTATCAATCTCTTCAACAGACTTCTGATAGACAGGGTTTTCACTGAAGGTATCATACCTCTTTCTTGTGCTTCCCGTGTTTTGTTCAGACTCTTCCGGTGTAATCTCCTGCTTATTCAGGGTATCCTGTTCATCCTTTTCTGCTGAAGGAACCTGCTCAACAGTGGACTCAGGAATCTCTATTTCACCACTTCTTTCCGGGAGGTCAATCTCTTGGAGCTTCGATTTCTTTTCAAGTACGGTGCCTCCCGGGTCAGTCTGGATGATGGGAACCACTACCGCTGGAGAACGTTTTTCCACGCCGGCTACAATGGTATCTCTTATCCCCTGAGCGAGGTCACGCATTTTAGGTATGACTTCCTCCACTCCTACATTTTGACTAATTACCGATTCTACTTCAGCCTTCAAGACATTGAGCACATTCACATCAATACTCAGGTTATTGCCACTTTTGGTAATACTGCCAAATAACACATACTCAACTCCCAGGGCGGTCCCAACTCCCAGCGCTTCTTTATAGGCCAATTTTCCTGAGTACATTTTCTTGGCAAGTGCTTCCCTCACTACACTTTGTGTTATTACTGAGATCTGCGTACCAGAAGAAATTCTAGACGCGAGCATATCTCGCACGGCTCTGCTAATATACTCAAGATCCTCATCTGCATTCATGGAGAAGGGTACTAGTGCAACTTTGGTTGCTTCACTTCCTTCCATCCTGTTCCCATAGCACAAAAACACCACGTTGAAAGCGATGATTAAAAAAAACCTTACTCCAACTACAAAGTAATTCCTCATAAATAAAAAGCACCCTAAGTGAGGCGCACGTAAAAGTGTTGATCAGTATTGACTTAATTTACCGATTGATAGTATTCTATCATACTATAATTGTCAACTCAAATAGTAATTTACCTGAGATATCTTCATTGTACACTTTAAAACTCTGAGTATGTCAAAAGTTTTTTTAGTAAAAATAAACGATACCCTTGATAGTGCAGTAGAAACCCTCTTGCAAAACACCGGGTTTTCACAACGGATAGAAGGCAAATCCATTCTGATTAAGCCGAACCTCTTTGAGCCACTCCCCTATACCACGGGCCAGACCACCAACCCCTATCTTATAGAAGCAGTGATAAAGTGGTCCCTCCACTGGGGGGCTAAAGAAGTGGTAGTGGGAGAAGGACCCAGCTACTTTCTACCTGAAAGCGCCTTAAAAGAGTGCTTTATCAAAACAGGCGTGGCTGAAATTGTTGGAAGTCTTCACGCTCACTGGGTACTATTTGATGAATATCCTTTTAGAACCTATCGAGATACCTCGCCCTTCTTACCCAAAGCATTCAGAATTTCTGAACACGCATTTCTCTACGACCTGATAATCAACCTCCCTGTACCGAAAACCCACTACTTAACTAAAGTCTCCATTGCCATGAAAAACCTCAAAGGGTTCTTAAAACGTGAGGACAAACCTTTGTTTCACCGGGTGGGACTTGATGAAGCGGTGGTGGAACTCAATAAAATTATTAGACCAACCTTGAACCTGGTTGATTTTACCTCCATTCAGCATCACACCACATTCATCATGGCAGGAAGCGACATCGTCGCAGTCGATACTGTAGCGACTTCACTAATGGGCTTATCTCCTGCAGAGGTAAAAACTATTCAGTTGGGTAGTCACGCCGGGTTGGGAGAAATGAATCTTACCGAAATTGATATTCAAGGAGAAGAGATTAAAGGCTTAAAGATGCGGTATGAATTACCCTCTGAATGGCTTAAAAAGCATTTCCCTCTCTTGGAAATCATGGGAGCGGATAGAGCGTGCAGCGGGTGCATCATACCTCTTTTTTCTTCACTCTCAGAGCTCGAAAAAAATAGCACATCATTTACACAACCTCTCACCATCATCCTGGGCAGTATCGATTCGACATTGAAAAAGGTTTCCAATGTCCTCCTTATAGGAAACTGTACTTCTGATTTAAAAGAAAACTACCTT
>CAYYOQ010000265.1:0-3823 GCA_964473235.1 uncultured Thermodesulfobacteriota bacterium
AGATGAGATGAGATTCCTCTTAGTTGATCGCATTTTAGACTATCAAAAAGGCACGTTCATCATTGGAAGTAAGGATATTACTATGAGTGAAGACTTCCTCGCGGATCACTTCCCTAGATTTCCCGTAATGCCTGGAGTGTTACAACTGGAAGCGATTTCCCAATTGACCTCGTGGCTTATTTTTGTCAGTAATGATTTTAAGTTCAAAGGAATCCTCTCTGAGCTGGGAACTATCAAATTTAGAGATTTTGTAAAACCAGGTGATCAGCTTATTATAGAGGTTACTTTAGAATTAATGGATAATGAGGGAGTTGAATTTAACGCTCAGGCTAAGGTGAAGGATAAAATAAAAACCACGTTAACCTCAGCGCGTATGAGGTATATCAATGTTGAGCACCTTGAGGACCCTGTAGAGGCTAAAGAGTATTTCTACTATCTCTCGGGAGAGAAGCCGTGGGGTGGGTATAGTCTTTAGTCATATAAAACATCTTTTAAGAAACTCTTGAAGGATTGGGAGAATGTACCCTACTGCTTAGTGAGTATATTTTTATGCGTTTTTATCTTATTGACAAGGTTATCCACTTCGAACCTGGGAAAAAAGGTGTGGCCATTAAGAACGTTGCCCTTTCGGAAGAATTTTTTATAAAACACTATGAGTATACCCCCCTTATGCCTGAACCTCTCATCATTGAAGCACTCGCCCAAATCGGAGGATGGACCATTGCGGTATCCACCCACTTTCGCTATGTTGCCATCCCGCTTAGAATTGAGCAGGTCAAGTTTTATCGGCAGGTGAGACCTGGTGATCAACTGGTGCTTACCGTGACGATTCACTCTATTAATGAAAGTGGCTCCCTTATTAAGGGAGTAGCAGAGGTACACGAGGAAGCCGTTGCACGCATTGAGAGGTTTATGTGGGGTCACTATCAGGTTCCTGATCACCTAAGAGAGTTTATCAAAAAAGGTTATATTTATGCCAGTGGTGGTTTACTAGACAGAGAGGGAAACGTGGTACATCAAGGTTAGCGGTGAGAGATACACTCAGTGGCAAAGCGCGTTGTTATTACAGGTATAGGAATTATTTCCCCTATCGGTATGGGGAAAGAAGACTTTGTGCATTCGCTTAAAACAGGGACATCAGGAGCAGGTCCCATCACCCTCTTTGATGCCTCTCAATTTCCTACCAGAATTGCCGCAGAGGTAAAGGATTTCAATCCTCATCACCTCCTCAAGGGAATGAGAATCCTTGAGATTACTGATGATAGGAGAGTACTATTAGCTAATTGTGCTGCTGCCATGGCAATAGAAGATGCACATTTCACAAAAGAGATGCTCAGTGGTTTAGTAGGGGGGGTTATCTTTGGTTCAGGAATTCATCCGGTAGTTCCTCGCGTAGAGAGCATTATATCCCACGGGATCATCTATGGAAATGAGGCCGAAATGAGAGATGCAACGAGTGCACAAGAAGAGGGTGAAGACTCTCCTGTGTGGAACAGGGTAAGTCTAGGGGCTTTTTCAGTAGCACAGCAGTATGAGATAAAAGGTCCTTGCTATACCGTAGTGTCTGCATGTGCCGCCTCTTCACAAGCCATAGGACAATCCTTCAAAATTATTCAAAGGAGTAGAACAACCTTCATGGTAACTGGTGGTTATGATTCTGTGCTCTTTCCCTTTGCCATTCAGGGGTTCTCTGCTCTCGGTACTATGTCGACATGTAACGATCAACCTCAGAAGGCTATGAAGCCTTTTGATAAGAAGAGGGACGGTTTTGTACCAGGAGAGGGAGCAGGAGTGCTGGTGTTAGAAGAGTTTGAGCATGCCCTTACAAGAGGAGCAAAGATCTATGCAGAGATAGTTGGGTATGGAACCTCACTCGATGCTCATAGTATCGCTGAACCACACCCAAAAGGGAGGGGTGCGGTACTCTCTATGAAAAATGCTCTGCGGGATGCAAATATAGATATCACAGAGATTGACTATATCAATGCCCATGGTACCGCAACCATAAAAAATGATAAAATTGAAACAGCAGCAATTAAACAAGTATTGGGTGACCATGCCTATAAAGTACCAATAAGTAGCACTAAATCAATGATTGGACACCAAATTACGGCGGCTGGTGCGTTAGAACTTATTGCAACTGCCCTCGCAATGGATAATAATTTCATCCCTCCTACGATCAATTATGAAACACCTGATCCAGAGTGTGATCTCGACTATGTTCCGAATCACGCAAGGGAACAATCCTTCCACTGTGCACTGTCAAATTCCTTCGGTTTTGGCGGACAAAACGCCACCCTCGTTATTAAAAAGATATAACACACATAATTATCTATTAAAGAAAATTAATTATAATCCGATATAGAAAGAAGAAAGAAACACAGTTTGGTATTTATTTGCTTCTCTAACCACATCAGGAGGAGTTGTATATGAAAGGTTCTCAAGTACTTCTTTCTATTTCTCTGATTACATTTTTAGGGCTTGGAGTGAGCCAGATGGTAGGTGCAGGTATCAATGCCTCGCCGGCGGTGGCAATCAACGGAAACGATGAGGTTACCATTACCTGGGGGTATTTAGGGCTGGGGGATATCCCGACAATTCTCGCAAGAAGGTATGACCCCGAGGGAAAACCGAGTGATAATGTGGAATTTGAAGTGAGCTCACCATTTGGTGCTCCTTCCATTTTTAACTATGACCCTGATATTGCAACCGACAGCTCCAATAATGCAGTCATTGCCTGGTGCTCCTATGAGTTTTCTTACCCTGGTGAAAATATAAAGGTCGTTTACACCAAAGTACCACCGAAGGGGAGTGTAACTACTGAGGTAAAGAGAGCTATGGTAGTTGTTAATTTATCTCCTCTTCTTCCTGAGGAGATAAATCTGCTCAATATACCGTACTCGCCGGTTATCGCTGTTGATGGGAGTGATAACGTTGCCCTTGCCTGGTGCTACTATGATTTTAATACAGGAGAGAATGGTATTTACCTCACCGTAGTAGATTCGCAAGGGACCGCGATTACTCCAGTTAAGGTGGCAGACAATATGGCAGAGGATACCTGCACTACTACCCCAACAACCGGGCAGACTGTAAAGAAGACCGGAATTACTCCAACTGAGAGCAGTGTCAAACCTATCTTTTACCACTCACCTTCCGTCGCCATAGATGGGGAGGGTAATATTGTGTTAAGCTGGACGGCAACCGGGATGTTACCCTGTATCATAGAAGGTACTGAGCTTCCTTTAACTGCTGTCTTCTATAGCAAGTATGATGCTTCAGGGTCGGTGGTGAGCGGTTATGATAAGGAAACGGTTGGCATAGGTTTTAACTCTAAGATTGCAGTTGATGAGAGCGGAAATATGATGATTGCATGGAATGTCTTGGATATTCTTGCCTTAAAGGTGAGAATCATGGCGGCAATTTATTCAACGGGTGGAGATACCGAAAAGCCAGCTTTTGAGGTAGGGGTTTTGGGTTATGCCCCCACCAGTTATGTGGACAATGGTAATGACTATATCAATAGAGGTATTGGCGCGGCGGCTGATAGTGAGGGAAACTTCTTAATTACCTGGGGTGGTGGTGACCTCTTCAATAACCATGTTTATCTTAAAGAGATTTATAGTAATGACTACTACTTGTCGAATGAGATTCAGGTAAGCCAGGGGTTTAATTCAAATTATGATCCCTCTATCGCTATTGATAGCAAAGGGAATCTTGTGATCACCTGGAATAAATATGAAATTGAAAGTCTCTTAGGTGGGACATACTCCATCTATGCCCGCAGGTATGATACTAATCTGCAAGCCTTAGGGGATGAATTCAA
>CAYYOQ010000266.1:0-3818 GCA_964473235.1 uncultured Thermodesulfobacteriota bacterium
TTTTGAGGTGTGTGTTTTTGCTGTCATAGAAAGCTCCTTTCTGGGTTAGTAAGTTCAATGCTTAAACTTTACGTTTCTTTAACTTTTACATAGTAATGCAAAAGTGGTTTCTACCACAATATAAATTAAAAGGCAAAAAATATTTTTACAATTTTGAATGAGCGCTACCTATAGTGAGCGACTTAAATAAATTGACATAAGGAGTGTCATTACGAGCGGAGCGAAGTAATCTCATGGGTGCTTCGTCGTCCGGCATTATCAAGGACTCCTCTCAATGACAACTTTCTTTAGTCGTTTACTATAGTATATCATTATGAGATACGTATACAATGAGTGATAAAAATTGAGCAACTTCTTCCATCTGATTACGCGCGCTTATTCCATTAATGAATAGTAAACGCTTGAGCTTGCCATTGCGAACCCAGTGAAGCAATCTCATCTTGTGGACAACATTGATATGTGAGGAGAACCTCAAGAAGAAATACAAGTGAGGAATTACTATATGAGCTGGTAGTTAATGGTATGAGTTAGATACAATGAATTACAGTAATAGGCTAGCGCACGTAACTCTTTAACTACTGAACACTAAACAAAGTTAAAATACGTTCGTTCTCTTTCACCCCCTCCAATAATAAGCCCCATCCACAACACATCACCATCTTTAAGAGGAGTTTTAATACCGAGGGGGAAATCCTGTGCCCATTGAATTCTCGATTTATTGAGTAAAAGGTTAGGTGTAATAATCTTATTATCTGCAAACGCCGATTCAACAAAGAGTCCCTTTTCAAATTCCTTACCATATTTTTCCACGAGCATTTTGAGAGCTTCTTCAACAGTGGTACCTTTTTTAAACTCAATATCCTCCTGGGCCTTTTTGGTAGCAGCCGCTACCAAACCGTAATACCTCATATTCACCGTCATACCTTATAACCTCTTTTACGAGAGCGCCTCCCACTGAGGTGAGAGGCGCTCTCTATAAATCAGATGTTAAATCTTTACTTTGCCAAAGCATATACTAAGGAGGTGAACCCCTTCGCAATAGCGTCTTTGGCTTCTTTTACGGAGATGATTTTCTTCTTTTCCAGATTTAGAACCAGTTTCTCAAAACCTGTCAAAAGCATTACCCGGTGCTCCTGATTATTTATAATCCCCTTCTCCTTAAGCAAGTTGAGGAGATCAAGGAAGAAGTCGTTCATCTCTGCAAAATGTTTAGCCTGTTGTTTAGTCATCACTGCCATAGACATCACTCCTTTTCCTTGGGATTAGTAGTAATACTTCTTTTTCTTCTGCTCTGATTCGCTCATATATCTCTTCCTCAAAGGTCGTATATCGTCAGCAACATAATCGAGCCCTAGCTTCTTGAGCGTCCTCTCACTGGGGAATCCGGTACCTGGCTCATAATCCCTGTACTTATAGTATTTAGGCAGCATCTCATCAATGGGAAGGGTAGCACCCACATTGGTTTGATAGTCAACGTGCTGTGGCATAGGTTCTTTGGTAAATCTTTCCGGCACCACATCTTCCCGAGCGCCTGACATCAAGCGGGCCCAGTATGCCCTCTCCAGATTATATACACGCTCTCCTACCTCGAGGAATTCCTCCAGGGTCATGTCCATACCAGTACAGGCATTGAAGTAGTCTAACTGATCCTGGGTAAGAACCGCATAAGACCAGTGAGTGGTGAAACAGCACACGTTCAGGCAGTCAGTGACCGTCTTCTGATTCTCTTCATAGTATACCATGTATGGTTTCCCCACCGTGGTGGTTGGCTTTGCGGGTCTCTCATCACCCAAAATTTTAGTGTTGAGACCTGGATAAAGCGCACCTGAGAGTTCAAGACAGCACAGAGACCTCAAGTGATCGCATCCGCCACGAGTACCCACGGCAAAGGAGAGGCCATAGCCGAAACCTAATCCTCGTGGGTCATCACCCGGAAGTGACATACCTCTGGTGGTAATGGTGTAGTAATGACCCTTGTCACCTAAGCCAAGCTTATCAGATGCCCTGTCTCCGCCATCCGCAAGGATATTTCCAAAACCACGCCTGTAGCCTATATCCTGGATCAATTGGTCTACCATAGCTTCATCACCCCACTCCAGTTCTAATCCGCCAGTATCTTTCGCAGTAATGAGACCCCTCTGATACCACTCCATGGCGGCAGAAATAACTGCGCCTGTCTCAATACCATCCATTCCCAAGTCATTGGTCAATCTGGCGTTGTGCCAAATGTCATTGGCATCTTCAATGATACCCACCCTGGGTCCGGTAGGAACAGCGTGTTCGTACTCAGGTCCGCCAAACTCTTCACCTGCCCACTTGCCTTCATTGATGTGGGTGAACCGTCCGCAGCAGATCGGACAGGCATAGCAGCCTTCGCGATGTTTGAGAACGGTTTTGCTATGGGTTTCGCCTGACATATTATTGGCCAGAGGTGTGCCACCATATTGTAAATTTTTCCAGGGGAGCCATCCGTCTCTATTGGCAAAATTAATCAGGCACAAGCTTCCATACTCATAGAGCCCCATTTTCATGGGATCGTTCTTGAACATCTGTCTTAGTCGATTACATACCGCAAAAAACTCCTTTGGTCGTGCAATTTTTACACTGCCGGAGCCTCTGGTTGCAATACCTTTGAGATTCTTTGAGCCGATAACCGCTCCGTGACCAGTTCTCCCCGCTGCTCTCCATATATCATTAAAGGTACAGGCAAAACGAACCAGATTTTCACCGGCAGGACCGATTAACATGATATGGATGTCTTCATCTTTAAGTTCCTGTTTAATCATGGTATCAGCGTCACGGGGGAACTTACCCCAAAGGTGAGAGGCATCCCGTATCTCCACCTTATCATCATCCATCCAGATATAGACTGGTTTTTTCGCTCTTCCCTGTATGATAATCTGGTCATAACCGGCATACTTTACCTCGGCTCCCCAGTGGCCTCCCATGCTTGAGTCACCGAAGCCACCAGTTAAGGGTGACTTGCAGCTAACTGTTACGCGCCCCGTTGAAGGTGCAGCCGTTCCACTGACAGGACCCATCCCAAAACACACCCTGGTTCTCGGATCAAAAGGATCCATATCTGGTGGTACTTCATTATAAATTACATCTGAATTAAAACCCCGTCCACCTATCCATTTCCTGCGGTATTCAGAAGATAATGGTTCTTTGATAATGTTGCCTTTCGTGAGATCAATTCTTAATCGTTGTCCAGCCCATCCGTACATATTAACTCACCTCCTTCGCCTTTGTCGCAGCATTAATTCTCTCTTGCAGTTTCTCTCTCTTTTTCGCCTTAGCCGCTATCTCTGGGCTCATCCACTTAATAGCACCACTAGGACACCAATCAGCACATACCGGTCCTTCTGGACGACCCTCACAGAGGTCACATTTGAATGACTTTTTATTAATGGGGTGAATGCCAATCGCCCCAAACGGGCAGTGGATCAAACATTCCTTACAGCCGATACACTTATTCTGATCGATCTTGGCAATCCCCATCTTGGGGTCAAGAGCACACGCCCCGGTGGGACAGACTGCAGCGCAGGGAGGATCTGTACACAGATCGCAACCGGCAACGAAGCTTTCACCAAACCGTTCATTACGAACGACATTAATGCGTGAAAGAATCTTGCTGCACTCCCCCTCGTGATAAAGAGAACAGCCTACCACGCAGCTCCTGCACCCCGTACACACATCTTGATTATACATGAGTACCTTTTCCATACGCAACTACCCCTTTCTTTAATTGTTAACCCGTTTCTACCCCATGCACTAAATATAATTAGTCTCACCTCCTTTTTATACTTTCGGGTACT
>CAYYOQ010000267.1:0-3813 GCA_964473235.1 uncultured Thermodesulfobacteriota bacterium
GATTACAAGAATAATACCCCAGAAGCGAGTGAAAAAACTTTTGCTCCCCATTTTTATAAAACCACTAATGGCTAAGGGTTAATGAAATTCCATACCTCCACAGACATTGATTGCCTGTCCCGTCATATAGGAAGCCTCGTCTGAGGCGAGAAACGCTACTGCCCCCGCGATGTCCTCAACGGCGCCCAGCCGTGGGATCCACACATGTCTCTGCTCCAGGGCAGTTTCAAATATCATTTTTATCATGCTCCCTGGGGGAATGTCCATTTCCCTATCAGCTTTGTGGTAAATGGGGGTATCGATAAGTCCCGGGCAGATAGCGTTGACCGTAATCTCATAAGGTGCTAGTTGAATAGCCAGCCCTTGCGTAAGACCGATTAAGGCATGTTTAGAAGAAGAGTAGGCAAGACTTCCCGCACGATTGGTCTTCCCCTCGGTTGAGGACATGTTGATGATTCGTCCCTTTATCTTCTTTCCGATCATATCCTTGGCAATGATTTTAGAGAGTAAAAAGGGGCCTTTTACATTTATTGCATAGACTCTATCCCAGAGCTCAGCACTCACTTCCTCAAAAGACAGATTGGTGTCACCCATCCCTGCATTGTTGACCAGAATATCAACCTTTCCCAAACGCTCCAACACCTGATGGGCGGTGGTGGTAATTTCGTCCTCCTTACCTACATCACACACCAACGCTATTCCTTTTTGAGCACGTTCTTTAATCAGGGCAACAGTCTCCCGCACTTTTTCCTCAACTATATCACATACCGCAATCTCAGCACCTTCTTCCGCCAAGCGGAGAGCTATTCCTCTGCCAATACCGCTCCCCGCTCCTGTGATCACTACGCTTTTGCCCACAAACCTTTTTAATCCCTTTTCCATTTACCTCCTCCTCTCTATAATCGTAAATTCCTATCCTGCACCCATCACCCCAGTGAGCAACACCACTATTGGCACCCCATTTTCAATGAGGTGTGCCAGCACCGGCGTAAGCAAAGAGCCACTCCAAAGATACCCTACTCCAAAGAGAATACCCATGATGAAAAGAAGCACTGAGTTCTGAAGTGGGAAAAAGTGATAGGCACTAAAGAGAATAGCGTGGATAATGACCGCCAGGAGCACACCCAGATGAATGGATAGTGAAGGCAGGAGCATCCCCCGGAAGATAATCTCTTCACCGAAGGCGTTGAGTAGTGCAGCAGCAATACCGATCATGATGGTCACACGAGACATCTCCTGTTGTAAAAAATGTTCACCTGTTGATAGGTATAGTGTGTGAAATACCAAAGGTGAATAGTGCTTATAGATTAAGATAACTATCATCATCAAAGCCGCTACCACTACCCCTTTCCACACCGCCTGAAAAAGTCCACCTTCAACCCAGCCAAGTGAGCGGAGGCCCAGACCATACCTCCACCGCAGTAGCACAAGAGGGAGGACAACTTTTGATAGGATTACCAAGAAGGTGAGGACTGCGGGATAGAAGCCACCCCAATTTTTTACCTCAGGAGCAATGGTTTTTTCAAAGAGCACGAGGATGGTAACTGATGCGATCACCATGAGCATTAGGAATAAACTACGGGGAAGATTACAAAAAACCTTCATGGTGTTCCTAGGAGTAGGCGGGGTAGCCAAGCCGTGTGGCAGGTTTCATTAAAGACACCGCGGTCTCAGGTCTTAAGGTAAGAATCTTTTGTGCCATGAGTGGTTTTTCCTTTTTAATTCGCTCCATCAGTGGCTCAACCGCACGGAGGATATTTCCGTAAAGCCTAAAAGGATTTAAAGACCAGGGGAGTTTCTGAACAATAATCTTATGGAGATAGTTAAGCTCATCCTCGGTAAAAAGGTTAAAGAACACCGGATAACAGAGAAAATCGCGGTAATCATGGGTTTCAGGCCAGTTACCCTTCCACCACTCACTATACTCCCTCACTCCTTCCTGGTCTGGCTTTCCTCGGTGGAGGGCATTACACACCGCATTGGCTGCTTTATGTTCCGAGAGCAGTGCCCCGGTGTTTTCTGCTTCATCATTCCACACGCTGTCACCTACAAACAACTCATTATCTTTAAAGGGATCCCTTGCAGGACTCCACATGCTTATTACCGCACATCGCTTGTGCGTTACCTCCACCTTGCGGAACCACTTGCTAAAAGGGCTCCTCGTAGTAAAATAATCAAACCTCTCATTACCTCTTATATAGAGCCAGTATTCATCACTGCGGTACACACTGGGAAGCATACAAAAGTGGATTACCCCCAGCCCTCCATGGTCATAGCAATTCCCCATACAAATCATCTCAGATCGTTCAAAGGTGACACCGGTAATGTAGTAGCTTACCGAACCAGAGGTGGTGAGAAAGATACGCTCCCGGTTTACCCCAAGTTTTCTCGCAAGCAGTGAGTTGATACCATCAGCCGCGATGCAGAAGGTTCCTATGAACCTCTCCCCATTTTTTGTCCTCACCTCTACCCCTTCAGGGATTTTCCTCGCATCAATAACCGTGCGCTCTAAGAAATACTCAACCCCCGCGCGCTCCCCCTCCTCAAAAAGCCCCTCAAGGAGTGCACCTTTATCAAACACCACCGCCGCCATTCCCCGGTCAGACTGATTAGCCTCATAATCACCGATTTCAATCCTCTCCTCACTATTGGGAGCAATAAAGTGACAGGCATAAAATTCACGATAGCCACCTTTATAGGCAACTGAAAAGTTATTGACCGGGAAAATCCACCTTTTCTGGTCACGAGAAAAGTACATCCTCTCATTATAGAAGGAGTCCATATTCATGAGAAACATCTGAGCGCATGCCCGCTGTATCTTCACAGGAGTAGTCTTCATTTCAAGCAGCGCAACCCTAAGTCCATTCCCCGCTGCCGTTTTCGCAGCCTCGAGACCTGAGGTACCTCCACCCACCACTATCAGATCATACCTTTGTGCCATACTCTTAGCTCACCCCCTATGTGTCTTATTCTACGGTAATCAGAAAAGGCCGCACCTCATCCTTTACTGTCGCTGCATCTACCACCTCAAAAGTCCTGTTTTTCATGGAAGCAGCGGTGAGCGCATCCACACACACCTTGGCGATCTGCCTTCTGCTCACCGAGCCCGAAATCCTGCCCCCTTCACCAAATGCAATCCCACCACCAGGATCAGTATCTTTCAAACCACCGGGTCTGATGATGGTATAGTTTATTCCGCAGGTGCTAATGAATTCTTCTGATTTTTCTTTCATCCTGAGCACCGGATTCATTAACATTCTCAACAGGAATCCTATGGCATACTTACTGTTCCCCACACCTATGGAAGAAACAACCACCAGGTGTTGAATGCCTTGTGCCTTTGCAGCCTTTGCAATATTATGGTTTCCTCTATTATCAATTTTGTCGTTCTCTCTCTTACTAAAAGGCTTTTTTGAACCGATGGCACTGATAGCAAACTGGGCTCCTTGCATGATTCTCTCAAGTGATGCAACCGAGGCAAGATCCCCTTCCACACTCTGCAGCCCCTCCTTTTGTACAAAGGCAGCAGCTGAAACGGATCGAGTCACTGCCCTTACCTGAAAGTTTCTCTTGAGCAGCTCTTCCACAATCAGTCTGCCCGTCCTCCCGGTTGCACCGAAAACTACCACAGTATTCTTTTCCATACCGTTACCCTCTTACCCTTACTTACCATAACGAACAGCGCGTGATCTCCCTAGGAGTCTGTCGGAATACCCACAGTTATGGAGGCTGTTGAAAAATGTTCAGATGCAAGGCGCACGAATTCCTGAGGAATGAGGCGTACATGTGCAGTACGCCGCAGTGACGAAGGAT
>CAYYOQ010000268.1:0-3811 GCA_964473235.1 uncultured Thermodesulfobacteriota bacterium
TTCAGTAGAAAGGTAGCATGGAATGGTTTCGTCAAACAGGATGGTAACTTCAGAGCCAAACTCTTCATCACCTCTCCAAAAAACCAACGCAATGGGAACTCGAGGAAGTGCGGGGATCACTACCGCCCTATCTCCATAGGGGGCTCTCTCACCTCCTAGGGCACAGGCAGATGCTTCTAACCATTCCAATCGGTCGTTGAAGAAGTCACAGAGTGGCGTTTGTGACCTTCTCACAAACGCGGGATAGTAGCCCTCGCCACCGGGGACTTGCCTAAAATTTATCCACTTACCCGAGAGGGGCACCCCCTGAGCTTTGATCAGATAGTGGAGAAGAATAATCTTACTTCACAGGGGTACTTCCTCTTGCGACCCGGGGTAGAGGATGGTAATCTCAGGGAACTCTATCTCACACCTGCGATTCAAAAAGGTAAGCGTGAGCAGGTATTTTCCCTGCTCTCCTCTTTTTAGTATCGCACCACTCTTATCTGCCCTCTCTCTAATAGTGGCATCTTTAAGTGTTTCACAGGCCAGTTGATACGCATCGTGGTATGGGCTTTCTTTAGGAGGTTTAACTATCGGCCTGTGGCTCATTTAACTCAAATTATGCAGCCACTAGAAAGAATGGATACTTTTTAACTTGATAAAATGTAAGATTTGTACTAGTAATCATATCTAAAAAAATTAATGAAAATTCAGTCAACTCCTACCACATGCTTATATCCATGTCAAGCGATTTCTCAGCGATCAGTCCCTACCGTTACTGTAGCCTAAGCTATTCATTTTATTGATATTAATGACCGTCACTCACTACTCATAATTAGATAATAACAACTGATTCACCACAAGTGAAAAGGAGGTTGAAACGTGTATAAAATACTTGCAAAGAAAAGGCTCTCTCCTACCATCACTGTGCTTACATTGGATACAAAAGAGATCGCTCGAAAAGTAAAACCGGGGCAATTTGTTATCATCCGAATGAATGAGGAAGGAGAGCGCATACCCCTCACCGTCAATGACTTTGACCGCGAGCGAGGCACCATAACCATTGTGTTTCAAGAAGTGGGTAAAACCACTAAACTCTTAGGTACATTAAACACCAATGAGTATCTCTCCGATGTAGTAGGCCCTTTGGGTAAGCACACTGAAATTGAAAATTTTGGGAAGGTCGTCTGCGTAGGGGGAGGGGTAGGTACCGCCGTCATCTACCCCATCACCCGTGCCCTCTATCAGGCAGGAAATCATGTCATCGGCATCGTGGGCGCCCGTAACGAAAGCCTCCTCACCTTTATTGAGGAGATGCAGGAAGTAACTCACCAGCTACTCATCACCACCGATGATGGCACGAAGGGGCGTCACGGGGTGGTGACCGTCCCCTTGAAAGAGATGCTGGAACGTGGCGAGAAGATCGATCGTGTTATTGCCATAGGCCCTGCCATCATGATGAAATTTGTGTGCAAGACCACAGAACCCTACCGGGTCAAAACCATCGTCAGTCTTAACCCTATCATGCTCGATGCCACAGGTATGTGCGGGGTGTGCAGAGTAAACGTTGGAGGTGAAACCAAGTTTGGCTGCGTTGATGGCCCTGAATTTGATGGACATAAGGTCGATTTTGACCTTCTCCTACAACGTCTCAACCAGTATCTAGAAGAAGAGAGAATCTCTCTGGCAACCATAGAAGAGTAGGAAGGAATAGAATATGGCAGAGGAAAAAGAAAAAAAGAAGGTAGTTCCCTACCGGGTGAAGATGGCTGAGCAGCAGGCAGAGGAGAGGGTAAACAATTTCAAGGAAGTCCCCTTGGGATACACTGAAGATGAAGCCGCAGAAGAGGCACGACGCTGTCTGCAGTGCAAGAAACCCTCCTGTATGGATGGCTGCCCGGTGGAAATAGACATCGCGGCATTTATCAAACTGGTTTCAGAGAGAAGATTCTTAGAGGCAGTAAGGAAAATTAAAGAAACCAATAGCCTCCCCGCCATCTGTGGAAGGGTCTGCCCCCAGGAAATCCAGTGTGAAACCAAATGTGTGGTGGGAAAGAAGGGAGAGCCTATCGCTATCGGGAGGCTCGAGCGGTTTGTGGCAGACTGGGAAAGGGCGCAAGGCAAGGTAGAAGTTCCTCCCCGACCAAAGCCTAAAAATAAAAAGGCGGCGGTAATTGGCTCAGGCCCCGCAGGGCTCACGGTAGCATCTGATCTAGCTAAATTAGGTTATGGGGTAACTCTTTTCGAGGCGCTCCATAAAGCAGGAGGGGTTTTGGTTTATGGAATTCCTGAATTTAGGCTTCCCAAGGCCATTGTGCAGGCTGAGGTGGATTTCATACAGAGCCTGGGTGTGGAACTTAAAACTAATGCCCTGATTGGTAAATTATATACCATCCAGGAACTTTTAGAGAGTGGCTATGCATCCATCTTTATCGGCATTGGCGCAGGTGGTCCCATGTTTATGAATATCCCTGGCGAGAGTTTAAACGGGGTTTACTCTGCTAACGAGTTTCTTACTCGTTCCAACCTGATGAAGGCATATCTCTTCCCTCAGTATGACACCCCCATTAAAAAGAAAAAAAGGGTGGCAGTGGTGGGAGCAGGAAATGTGGCGATGGATTCTATTAGAACCGCCATCCGCCTAGGGGCCGAAGAGGCATACCTGGTCTATCGCCGCTCTGAGAAAGAGATGCCAGCCCGAATTGAAGAGATTGAACGGGCAAAAGAGGAAGGGTCCATCTTTAAATTACTCACCAACCCGGTGCGCATCATCGGAGATGATAAAGGCTGGGTTAAAGCGATGGAGTGTATCAAAATGGATTTGGGAGAGCCTGATGCATCGGGACGAAGACGGCCTATTCCCCTCAAGGGATCTGAATTCATCATTGATGTTGACGCGGTAATCATGGCACTGGGCACCAACGCCAATCCTCTCCTGCCCCAGTCAACCCCCGGTCTGGAACTGAATAAGTGGGGATACATTTCGGCAGATGAAGAAACGGGAGCAACCAGTATTAAAGGTGTCTATGCGGGTGGAGATATCGTCACCGGTTCTGCCACGGTTATTTTAGCCATGGGTGCGGGTCGAAAGGCAGCCAAGGCAATTGATAAGTACGTGAGCAACTCTGCCTAAGAATGGTAGGAATAGAAAGTTTATTTGCAAAACTCAATGAGGTCAATTTTTATTTCCGCTTTGATGAGTTGGAAGTGTTTGTCTAATGTGACAATTGCTGCATTATGGGCTTTTGACAATACTGCAATAACACAATCAGCTAACCCCACTTTCCTGCTTTTCTGGCGCAGGGTAAATGATAATTCTCCAGCCTGCTCCCACAGGTGATGTGTTTCAGGGAGGAAGTCAAAAACGTGGATGAATTCCTTTATCACCGCCAACTCCTTCTCCGACTTTGCTCCCTGAAGCAGTTCACCTACAATAATACCCGCACAACAGATACGTTCCTCATCTAACAAATCACCCACTACCTTGTGAACCGTCTCTTTCTTATAAAAAAAATCAATCCATGCCGACGTATCAACAAGCACCTTATCCCAGTCTCTTGTCGCCATGTCTCAGTCCTTCAGCAGTAGTAATAAACTCCATCTTACCTACCATCTTCCTTATCTTTTCAATCTTTCTCATTCTTATCTCATCTTTTATCGCCTTTACGACAGCCTCTGTCTTGCTTTTTGCCCTCACGGTTTTCATAAGTTCATCCAGTAAATCATTGGGTAAGGTTATGGTAGCTCTTGACATATAAAATCTCCATATAAATTAAGCATAAAATGATATCTTATTTATATGGTTACGTCAAGTGTCTATTTTTAGCAT
>CAYYOQ010000269.1:0-3806 GCA_964473235.1 uncultured Thermodesulfobacteriota bacterium
CCAGTGGATCTGGGCAGTAGCCTGGTACGCCAGGTTGATTGCTCCCTCAATACTGTCACCCAAGGCAGTGACTCCTAACACACGCCCCCCACTGGTGACCACACGATTATCTTTAAAGGCAGTTCCTGCATGAAATACCTCCAGGTCCTTCATCCCGGTGACGCGTTCGAGCCCCTTAATTTCTATCCCTTTCTGATACTTTTCCGGGTAGCCCGGTGAGGCCATCACCACGCAGACCGCAGGCCTTTCATCCCATTGGAGTGAGATCTGATCCAGCTTTTCAAGAGCAACTGCTTCAAGAACAGTAAGCAGATCAGTTTTCATCCTGATTACCACAGGCTGTGTTTCAGGGTCGCCAAAGCGGGCATTAAACTCTAGCACCTTGATCTCGTCCTGGTCAATCATCAGGCCTGCATAGAGAATGCCTTTGTATTTTCTCCCTTGGCGAGCCATCCCCCTCACCGCGGGGACCATGACCTCCTCCATGATCTTTTTTTGCAACTTTTCCGTCACCACCGGGGCAGGTGAGTAGGCGCCCATCCCGCCGGTGTTGGGTCCTTCATCGTTATCACATAGAGGTTTGTGGTCCTGGGAGGAGGGCATGGGCAGGAGGGTAGTTCCATCAGTAAACGCCATGAAAGAGGCTTCTTCCCCTTTTAAGCATTCTTCAATGATGATCCGTTCTCCTGCAGCTCCAAAGATCTGCCTGGTGAGGATGGCATCGATTGCTTCTTCTGCCTTCTCTAGGGTGCGGGCAATAATCACCCCTTTTCCGGCTGCCAATCCATCAGCCTTGATTACTGCCGGCACCCCCTTTTCCCTGAGATATGTTTTTGCTTCCTCAGGTGTGCTGAAGGTTGCATAGGATGCGGTGGGGATATGGTATCTTTCCATCAGTTCTTTGGCGAAGATTTTACTCCCCTCGATCATGGCGACGGACCTACAGGGTCCGCAAATTTTCAAACCCCTCTTTTCAAATTCATCAACGATGCCCAAGGTGAGGGGCAGTTCAGGCCCTATCATGGTGAGGTCGATACTGGTGTGCTCTGCAAAAGAAGCAAGTTGCCCGATATCGTCTGCCGCAATGGAAATGCACTCCGCCTGCGCGGCAATACCAGCATTGCCAGGAGCACAGTAAATCTTCTTAACCTTTGGGCTTTGGGCAATTTTCCACACGAGCGCGTGTTCCCTTCCCCCACTTCCTACTACCAGCACCTTCATAACATACCTCAATAATAGCTACCAGTTTTCAGTTATCAGGGGTCAGCTATCTTTGGACTTTTTAACCTTTGGCTGGCTGTAAACTGACAACTGACAACTGCCTACTGCATTTTAATGTCTAAAGTGCCTCATGCCGGTGAAGATCATGGCCATGTTCGCCTCATCGGCAGCCTGGATGACTTCATTGTCTCTTATGGAGCCTCCGGGTTGGATAATGGCAGTCGCACCTGCTTTAGCGGCTTCATCAACGCTGTCCCTGAAGGGGAACATCGCATCAGATGCCATCACCGTTCCCTTGATGGGGAATTGCGCCTTAGAGACCGCAATTTTTGAGGAATCAATGCGGCTCATCTGACCAGCGCCGATACCGATGGTCTGATCCTGGATGGTATAGACGATGGCATTTGACTTCACATGCTTACAGACTTTCCAGGCAAACTCCAGCGCCTTATATTCTTCAGGTGTTGGTTTTCGCTTGGTGACTACCTTACATTGCATGATATCCACTTTACCCAGATCTCTATCCTGAATTAGCATACCCCCTACCACCTTCCTCATTTCAAAACCCTTGGAGGTGTAGCCTGAGGTGAAAGGCACTTTTAATAAGCGCAGGTCTTTCTTAGTGCTCAGTATCTCGAGTGCCTCTTTGCTGTAGTCAGGTGCAATGACCACCTCGGTGAAGATGGCGCTTATCTCTTTGGCGGTTTCTGCATCAACTGGTCTGTTAAAGGCAGCGATCCCCCCAAACGCAGAAACGGGGTCACAGGATTTTGCCTTGCGGTAAGCCTCGGCTTGTGAGTGAGGAGATATCGCTGCGCCACAAGGATTGTTATGTTTGATAATGACCGCTGCGATCTCGTCAAATTCCTTGACCGTTTCAAGCGCTGAGTCTGCGTCGAGTATGTTGTTGTAGGAAAGTTCTTTCCCCTGCAACTGGAGTGCACCCGCAATGCAGGGTTCGTTAATGGTTAATTCTCGATAGAACGTTCCCCGCTGGTGGGGATTTTCACCGTAGCGGAGCTCCTGGCTTTTGAGGAATTGGCAGGAGAAGGTTTCAGGAAAGGGGTCCTTGTGGCCATTGGGTCGCAAGGACCCCAGGTAGTTGGAGATGGCTGCGTCATACCTGGCGGTATGTTGAAACACCTTTTTAGCCAACCTGAAGTTGGTTTCAGCTGACACTTCCCCCTTGGTTCGTTCCATCTCGTCCAGTACCGTTTTGTAATCTTCGGGATCAACAATCACTGTCACGTCTGGATAGTTCTTGGCCGCCGAGCGGAGCATGGTGGGGCCCCCGATATCTATGTTTTCTACGGCTTCCTCGAGGGTGCACTTTTCCTTTGCCACCGTTGCTTCAAAGGGGTAGAGATTGACCACGATCATGTCAATGGGTTCGATCCCGTGTTCTTTCATCTTTTGTACATGCGCTGGATTGGATCGCTGCCCCAATAATCCTCCGTGAATCTTGGGATGGAGCGTTTTAACTCTTCCATCAAGCATCTCAGGAAACCCGGTGTAGTGTGAAACATCCTCTACCACGATACCGCCCTCTCTCAGTGACCGTGCTGTTCCGCCGGTGGAAAGAATAGTAACCTGGTATGGTGAGAGTGCTTTCGCGAAGTCTACCACCCCTCGTTTGTCGGAAACGCTGATAATTGCTCGCTTAATCTTGGCCATACCCAAACCTCCTTTAAAATGGTTTTAAAGTATTGAAGTGTAAAATCCGAGATTAGAATATCGAAATCAGAAAGGCTTGCCAGCTTGTTTATTATTGTGCTACTTCCCCCAGTATGCTTCCTAACGCCGTGAGCGGGGTCGCATCCTCTTCTTCTTTGGGTTGCTTTGCTGGTTCTTTTTTTTCAGTTTCTTCTGGGCTCTTGTATACGGTTTCCCCCATAAACAGTTTACCTACTACACCTTCACCTTCCTCTGCCTTTTTAATCAGGGTATTGATGCGGGTTGCAATCTCCTTCATATTGGTATAGAGCTCTTCATCACTGAGCAGTTTACCCAAGGTCCCTTCTTCTGAGGTTACCTTTTTAACAGTACTACTGAGTTCAGAGAGGGCAATTTTAAAATCATTATAGATAGTTTCATCACTGAAAAGCTTACCTATGGTACCTTCTCCCCGCTCAACTCTCTTCGCAAGATTTTTTAATGATGCGCTGGTTTCGCTGAGATTCATCAGCATTGACTGAAGTGCGGTCTTTTTCTCTGGTGATGCTTCAATGGAGTCGAGGGGCTGGGAAATCATCCGGGTGAGCTGCTTAATTCCCTCCGCGACTTCGCTCAGGTCAGTAAAGAGTACATCTATATCTGCAGGAGGTGCTCCCTGGAGCAATTCCCCTCCCTCACTCACGGCTGGTTGTTCAGGCGTCCCGGGCTTAATCTCAATATACTTTTCTCCCAATAACCCTTCTGATCTTACAAAGACGAGAGAGTCTTGAGGTAAGGTGAGACCACTCGGCACACGCAAATAAATTTTTGCTTTGTCTTTTTCTATCTCTAACCTTTCTACCTTACCTTTAGTAACCCCCAGTACCTTTACCGGGGAGTCTTGCAGTAGACCTGCTGCTGAGTCTAGCCTG
>CAYYOQ010000270.1:0-3804 GCA_964473235.1 uncultured Thermodesulfobacteriota bacterium
CTAACGCTTACCTGCTGACTCATAAATGCTAGATTCTTATTCCTGACTCCTGATTGCTCTCTTTTGCCTCCTCTCTTTTTCTCATTTTCACATTTATTATGATGATTTTCAATAAAAATGTTTTTAGATTGCATGCGACAAGGTTAGGTAGTAAAATAAGTATGCTACACGATCCATGATGCATGATTCACGTTACAGGACATCTTGTGTCGTTTTTCTTACGTCCTGCATTTTTTTATAGTTAAAGAAGGAGGTATGCAATGAAAGTTGTCGCCTTTAATGGAAGTCCTCGAGAAAAGGGTAATACCTTCCAGTCTCTTACGGTAGTGCTTGAGGAATTAAGGAAAGAAGGGATTGAAACAGAATTGATTCAGGTTGGCGGGAAAAGTATTCACGGCTGTACTGCATGTTACAAGTGTTTCAAGAATAAAGATAGAGAGTGTGCACTAAAAGACGATGAGTTGAATAGCTATCTTAAAAAAATGATCGAGGCTGATGGCATTATTATCGGCTCACCTGTGTATTTTAGCAATGTGAGCAGCGAAGTAAAGGCACTCATGGACCGCGCTGGTTTTGTAGCGAGGGCAAACGATAATGTATTAAAAAGAAAAGTTGGCGCCGCAGTAGTTTCGGTGAGGAGGGCAGGGGCAACCTTTGCCTTTTCTGCGATTAACTTTTTCTTTTTTATTCATGAGATGATTGTACCGGGTTCTTCTTACTGGAATTTAGCGATAGGAAGGGAACCAGGTGAGGTATTAAAGGATGAAGAGGGTATGCAAACCTTTAAAACTCTGGGTCAGAATATGGCATGGGTGCTTAAGAAAATAAATTTTAAATCTTAAGCACACATACCGGGTTCAAGGAATCAACAATTCAAACGGTCAAATGCAGCTGTCAACAGTCAGTCATCATCAAAAGAAAGGCTTGCATGCTGGCAGGCTCTTGTAACTCGTAACTTGCAACACGGAACGCTTTTCACTTGAACCCTCGAATCTTTGAGTAATGTGGAACAACTGATTGGAAACATAACCTTACAATCAACACTCAGTATCAGTGTAGGTAGTCCATGTCAATTTTTAATGTATCACCAGAGAAAGAAAAGGCGCTTCTGGATAGAATGCACCACATAGGAGTTTCCGAGGACGACCTTGAAGAATCCTTTGTGAGGTCATCAGGTCCTGGTGGACAAAAGGTTAATAAGACCTCAACCTGTGTGTTTCTCCGCCATATTCCGACAGGGATCATAGTTAAATGCCAGCGGGAGCGCTCACAGTCGGTTAATCGTTTCGTAGCGAGGAGGGTACTGCTTGATAAAATCGAGCGCATGCAGAAAGGAATGGTAAGTGCGGAGAGAGAAAGGATTGAGAAGATAAGGAGGCAGAAACGAAAACGTTCCAAGAGGGCTAAAGAAAAAATGCTGGCTGCAAAACGCCATCAGTCTAGCAAGAAGCAGCTGCGATCTGCAGCAGACATCTTACGGGAGGAAACCTAGAACAGAAATCACCGTTTTTGCGCAAGTAGACTGGCAATTGCCTTTGATTCACCCTCCTTGGTGTCAACCCGTTCATGGTAGAAGATGATAGAGAGATCAGCAAAACTCTGGAGGAGTTCATTCGGTGTGAGAAGATACGCGGGGTTGTGTGGTCTTCCATAACGGGACTGTTCAAAAGTATATGTTTCAAAAATGAGCATCCCTCCCTGTTTTAACCCCTTCTTGATTTGCGTAAACAGCACTCTCTCAAGGAAATAGAAATTTAGAATCACCTCGTAAGTATTTTCAGCAATCTGAAACTGGGTGAGGTCCTTTTGGATGGCATTAACTGAAAGTGATTCCTTTTGTGCATACTGTCGAACCTTCTCAACAGCTACTTCCGAGATATCAATGGCGTCTACCTCATACCCCTTCCTCGCGAGGTAGATGGCATTCCGGCCTGTTCCCATGGCGAGATCAAGGGCTTTCCCCCAGGGTAAGAGGTGAACGTTTTCCTTTAAAAACGAAGCAGGCGCACCTGGGAAATCAAAATCGTGATTGTATCGCTCATTCCAAGTATCTGGTGACATTTCTATTTCTCTGAAACATTTTCTCTCTAGATTTAATCTTAACACAAGAGGCATGCAACTACAAAGTAATCCTAAGCTATAAGGATTCTAAGGTTGACAACTGACACAGTAAATCATATTTGTTATGGTCAAAGAAAGAAAGGCACCACAATGTACCCTCTCGACGTTTAAGAACAAAAATGGATGAGTTGTTTGAAGGTTTTTTAAATGAGATTAAAAATAATTGTATGACCTGCGCACTAACAATTCCTCCAGAAAGATGCTGGGGAGAATTATCGGGAGAGAAAAGGCAGATAGGTTTTTTAAAGAGGTAGTTACATAAATGCAAAGGATACTATGATTCAAGGGGGCAAGGGTACAAGCGTTTAAGGCTTACCTTTTTCACTAGACCCTTTCATCCTTGAACCCCAAAGATATTTTATAATGAACGAAGGTTATAAGCATGAGTACCTTTAAAAGCGAGAAGGACCGCGAAGAGATATTAGAAGCCCTTCAGCTTAACATGAATGAAGAGATCAACGCGACACTTCAGTATATCTGCCATAGAATTTCTGCCAAAGCTATATCAGCGGTGATTGCAGAGTCGTTTAAGAGCGCAGCCCTCGATGAGATGTCGCACATACTTTATTTTTCTGATCTTGTAGAAAAGTATGGGGGAACGCCTCACTTTCAAGAATGGCAGATTGATAAAAGTGGAGAGCTCACTACCATGCTTGAGGCTGATATACAGTTAGAAAAAAAGGCAAAAGAAAGATATAGGAAACAATTGGACAGGTTCAAAGATTATCCTGAACTCATTGTAGTAATAGACAGTGTGTTAAGTGATGAAAATGATCACGAAGAAGTATTTACACGTTACCTTAGCAGGGTTTAAAATGAAGGAGGGGATAATTAGAGATAATTTTCAAGCCAATCTCTGTTTCCAAGTGGTCCATATCCAGACCAGGGCTTGCTGAGCGGAATGATATAGAGGTAGTCATTTGGTTCCAGGGATGTTTTTAATTTTTTGTACACATAGGAAGAAGGCTGGTTGGTGTAAATGGCATAGGTAAAGGGAGAGAGCTTTATGTGAAAGTAGTTATGGATCACGCTGGAAATGGGTACAGAGTTATGTTCCGGTTTTTTAATATCAAAAGTTACGAGGAGCACGGACATAGTGGTGTACGCCGATACTATAGGGAAATTGTTTAAAGAATAGCGTAAAGTGAGTTATTGAAAAGGTTCTAATTTTTTAAATAAATTTAGATTAAATCAATAATAATGATTGCAAAATTTAGACCAAGGTTCTTGCATGAAGACGATAAAGAAAACTATTTACCATGACGGAATGCTTTGAAATTTATATAGTTTTATAAGGGGGAGTACAAGACAATCTTCAATGAAGGATTTTTGATTTATAACCTTCATTATTTATAAATAAAAATGTAAGAATTTTTTCTATGGTTATAAAAGTTCATACTTGAAATTGGTGGGAATCAATGAGAATCTAAATATACTCCTGGTTCATGAGGTTGGATGATTAAGTAAAGTAAATTGGTATGGGGAGGATTGCTATGAAACAGCTAGTCAATGATAAAAGGAGTAAATTATTAGAAGAAGAACTGAGAACCTATGAAGAGCGCTACCGGGATTTATTTGAGAGGGTACGACATGGTTTATTTATAAGCACAAAGAAAGGGAGGTTTGTTGATTGCAATCAGGCGATGCTCGATATGCTAGGCTATAAGAGCAAAGAAGAATTCT
>CAYYOQ010000271.1:0-3791 GCA_964473235.1 uncultured Thermodesulfobacteriota bacterium
TAAAAAGGATTTAGATATCAACGGGGTGAGGGAAGCAAAAGAAAATTTGCTCCATGATGTACAAAAGCCTCAACCACCGAGAGCTACCGCAGGAAAAAAAGATCAAGGTCCCCAACCCGGAGAAAAAGAGAAAGAAGGTTACAACACCAATGACTGAGGAAAAAATAAGTTTCACTAGTCACCTCGAAGAATTGAGAAAGAGACTTATTATATGCATAGGTGCTGTTATCGCAGGCTTCTTGCTCTCTTATGCCTTTTCCGATCAGGTCTTTGCCCTACTGGTGAGACCTTTGAAAGCACAACTCCCTCATGATAGTGCTCTCATCTACACAGGATTGGCAGAGGCATTTCTGGTATACTTAAAGCTCTCATTTTTCGCCGGCATTTTCCTCGCAAGCCCCGTTATCCTATGGGAAATCTGGTGTTTTCTTGCACCTGGCCTCTATGATCATGAAAAAAAATACGTATTCCCCTTTGTGATCTCCTCAACCATACTGTTTGTAGCGGGTATAGTATTCTGCTACTTTCTCGTGTTCCCAACAGCCTTCAAGTTTTTTATGGGCTATGGCTCTGACTCACTAAAACCGCTCCCCTCCATCAAAGAATACCTTTCCTTCTCTTGCAAAATGTTACTTGGCTTCGGCATCATTTTTGAACTTCCCATCTTTGCCGTTTTCCTTTCTAAAATAGGTATCATCAATGAAAAAATGCTCCGCAATCAACGGAAATTTGCCATCGTAGGTATTTTTATCGTTGCTGCCATTCTCACTCCCTCACCCGATGCAGCCAGTCAGCTCCTGATGGCCCTTCCACTTCTAGTGCTCTATGAAACAAGCATCATCGCCGTTAAATTATTAGGAAAAAAAGCTGAGGAAGGAAAAACTGAAGGACAAGAAGAGAAGGAAGACGAGACTTAAGGAAAAGAGTTTATTATCTTATTGAGCACGCCTTCTGCGTACTTTCTTTTCTGTTGATGTTGATCGTGACCTTGTGTGTACCTCTATGATTACCTGCTGATCACCCCGTTCCACACCCTGCGCGTAGGGGATACCTTTTCGCCTAAGTTTCATAACATAACCCGAATGAGTTCCTGGAGGAATATCAAGCCACACCGTTCCTTCCAAGGTTGGTACCTCGAGGTGACACCCCTGATTGGCTTTACGATAGCTAAGGGGCAGATGATAAATAATATCATTTCCTTTTCTCTTAAAGAGGGGGTGGGAATCTACATTCACCACCACTGAGAGGTCACCAGCAGAGCCACCATTGAGACCGGGATTCCCTTTTCCTGCTATCCACAGGCGATGTCCCGTTTCCGTTCCTGGGGGAATCTCCAGGGTAAGAGATCTGAGGATAACAACATCGCCTTCTCCTCTACACTTCGCGCAAGGGTAGATAATAGCCTTCCCCGTCCCCTCGCACTTGCCACAAAGGTGTCCAACTGAACGCTTCCCTCGTTTTTTTTTTACCTTTCCTCTTCCCTTGCAGCGAGGGCACTGGGTGAAACCAGTCCCTGGCTGCGCCTTCAACCCACTGCAGGTAGGACAGCGCTTACGGTAGGGTACTTCTATTTCTACCTCTTTCCCTAACGCAGCGACCTCAAAAGGAACCGTAAGGTGGTATCGTGTGTTTTCTCCCTTCTGTGCCTTCTCTCTCTTTTTAAAGGGATAGCCTAAAATATCCTTAAAAACATCTCTGAGCAATTCATTTGATATATCCATTCCATAGTAGTATTGTTCATCAGCGAAAGTGCTATAGTTCTTCTCCTGCGGGTGAGGAGCATGGCGGGCATCATATCTTGATCTCTTTCGTGGATTGCTCAAGACACTGTAGGCTTCCGTTATCTCTTTAAACCTCTCTTCTGAACTCTTATCGTAAGGATTACGGTCAGGGTGGTACTTGAGTGCAAGTCGGTGATAAGCTTTTTTCACCTCATACTGACTTGCAAGTAGGGAAACTCCTAATATTTCATAATAGTTTCGTTCAGACAAATGGCACCACTATATCGAGTGTTCTACTATCCTTCCTCAATTTCACTATTGGGGACCTTAGAAACGGTAACCAAGGCGGGACGCAGTAATCGATCATGCAGAAAGTACCCTTTCTGTGATTCTGCAATAATGGTATTAGGTTCGTGTTCAGAACTTTCCACCTGCACTACTGCTTCGTGTCTGGTGGGATCAAACTTTTCACCCATCGAAATGAATCCCCTCACCCCAAATCTCTCCAGACCCTTGTGCAATTGTTTTAAAACGATCTCTACTCCCTCGAGGATGCTCTCTGTGTGATCAGTCTCCCTCGCGTGTTTTATCGCCATCTCAAGGTTGTCAACAGTAGGGAGAATTTCTTTAAGGAGCTCCTCGTTGGCATACCTCATGACATCATTCTTCTCTTTAACCATTCTCTTTTTATAATTCTCAAACTCCGCCTGAGTTCTCAATAACCTATCGTAGAGCGCCTTTGCCTCCTCTTCTTTCTCTTCGAACTTTTTCTTAAGCTCCTTAGCGGTCACCCTCTTATCCTTGCCCACGCTCTCATCACCCTCCACTGGTGGTGAGGCACCAGCACTTTTTTCCTTGGCCTCAGGTGAGATGTCAACTTCAAAATCTTTGTGTTCTCCTTCCATAGCCACTCCTCACTACATCTGTTGAAATCTGGTGTTGAGAAACTCTGTAACTAACTGAGCAGAGTATTCAACAATAGGGATGAGCTTAAGGTAGTCCATCCTGGTCGGTCCAATAATTCCCAATACTCCAATGACATCACTGCCATGGTGATAGGGTGAAGTAATAATACTGCACTCCTGCATATCTAAGAAATCGGTTTCCGAACCGATAAAAATCTGCACACCCTGTGCATCCCTCGATTTATCGAGGAGCGAGACAATTTTATTTTTTTCTTCGAGCGCGTGAAAGAGTGACTTCATTTTCTCAATTTCAGAAAACTCTGGGCATTCCAAGAGATTTGCACGACCCTCTATATAGAGTTCAGTTTCTACCTGCTGTCCTAAGGCTTCTTTACCCAGCGTGAGGGCTTTTGAGAGAAGCTGGTCGTAGATAATTTTCTCCTGCTTCATCTCATTCTCTATTTTTAACCTGACCTCCTCCAGACTGAGCCCTACTAAAATCTCATTGAGGTAGTGTGAATACGTATCTAGTTCGTCCTGGGAAATACCATCATGGTCCTCTATAATTCGATTCTGAACAAAACCAGACTGGGAGACGAAAATTACCAGAATACGATCTTTAGTTATCTTAATAAATTCAATGTGTCTAAGAATGGTACCGATAATCTTGGGCGCTGAAACAACACTTATATGGTGGGAAAGAACCGAAAGCACTTCAGAGGTCTGTTTAATAACATCTGTCGCCTCCATTTCCGAGAAGTGATACTTCCCTCTGATACGTTTCCTTGCAGTAGGATTTAAATTTTTTACCTTTAAAATGCTATCTACATAGAACCGTAGTGCCTTTTCTGTGGGAACCCTTCCCGCTGAGGTATGAGGCTGGTGAAGAAGTCCCATCTCCTCCAGATCAGACATAATATTTCTTATAGTAGCTGAACTGAGATTAATATACTTCTTGGCAATCCTGCGGGACCCAACCGGTTCTGCAGTAAGAATATATTCCGTAATGAGCGAGGTTAAAATCTGTCTATCCCTCTCGCTTAACAGCTCAATACTCACTTGAAATTACTCCCGTCTTGTTGATATACATTACTAATTCTATTAATTTTATCAGGAAATCCCTGTAGCTAAAAAATCATATATAAGGGAACCTCTAATAATTCCC
>CAYYOQ010000272.1:0-1106 GCA_964473235.1 uncultured Thermodesulfobacteriota bacterium
GCTTATAGGGAGGTAAGAATTATCTGACCAATTTTATTTTCTGAAATATTTATTCTGTTCATAGGGCGTCCACCAATTATTTGTGCCCCTGAAATTAGCTGATAAGAACTCGCTTGGTGATTAGGTAAGTATAGGAAAGTCCCTATTGGGTGTCAAGTGAAAAGCCAGAGCATGATGTAGCCTTGCTGCTTGGCTAAGCGGCTGCACCTGAGGAAACATTTTGGAGGTTATGTCAGAAAATTAAGCGATGGGAATCAAAGATGGGGTCGTGTGCTTTATTTTTCAAAAAGCTTCTTATACTCACCATATCCTTCCTTTTCTAAATCCTCTTTCGGAATAAAACGAAGTGCTGCAGAGTTCATACAATACCGCAATCCGGTTGGCTTTGGTCCATCAGTAAATACATGACCGAGATGAGAGTTGGCGCGGGCACTTCTCACTTCTGTTCGTTTCATAAAAAGACCTCTGTCCTCTTTTTCTACAATATTTTCTGGCGCAAGCGGTTTGGTAAAGCTGGGCCACCCAGTTCCTGAGTCAAATTTATCACCTGAACTAAAAAGTGGCTCTCCTGAAACCACATCCACATAAATTCCTTCTCGCTTATTATTCCAATACTCATTATCAAATGCCTTTTCCGTACCACTCTTTTGGGTAACGCTATATTGCATAGGTGTTAACCTTTTTTTAAGCTCTTCATCTTTTGGTTTCTTATAATCTTTATAACCCTTACCCTGATGAGTTACTTGTGACTCATCACCCCAAATCTTTTTCAAGTAGCGATCACGACCAGAGCTGGATCTATAGGATTTATAGTGACGGGGGTTCTTTTCATAATAATCTTGATGATATTCTTCCGCCCTATAAAATGGTGATGCCTTGATAATCGCGGTGACCATTGGTTTATCGTACCTTCCAGATTTTTCCAGCGCTTCCTTTGATGTTTCTGCCAACATTTTTTGCTCATCATTATGATAAAATATAGTCGTTCTATACTGCGTTCCTCTATCAACGAATTGACCACCCGGATCAGTAGGATCTATCTGCTGCCAAAATACATCCAGCAGATCTGAATAGGTTATCTTAGAGGGATCGTAGAGTATTTGAAT
>CAYYOQ010000272.1:1206-3757 GCA_964473235.1 uncultured Thermodesulfobacteriota bacterium
CCTATGCCTTCATTAAATCCTTAGTAGTGAGTATACTATAAATTTTTTAAGTCTTTCGCGTGCACCACTGCTATAGTGGGTAATGGTCAGCCACTACAGCATTCTTCCCAGGGCAATGAAGAGGTCCCGAGTAATCACTCCAGGATGTCCTTTCTCTTCTGCTACCTGGTCAGCAACGGTAATGATCTTTTTTGCGAGCTCCTCACCATTTTCTCTGTCGATAAGAACGTCAGCAATTACGTTTACAGTATGACCACACCACATCCTCTTTTCTACCAGGGACTTTGCCTTATCGAGAAGTTGAAATTCACGCTCCACCTGTGATTCGCATTGCCGGCCAAAGGCCTCGTCACAGAGAAGACATGCCCCAAAATGGCTCATGTCAAGCTCTTGTTTCTCTGGTAGTTTTTCTAAAAGCGTTTTATATTCAAAATTTTTAACCAGATCAGCGAAAGACTGGCTCATAAGAACGGTGGTCACTCCCCGCACATTCCGCTCCCTGGCCTTGTTTTCAGCATACCTTTGTACTTTAAGGGCCGCATCCATAGGAACCGTGCCGTCAGAGAGCGCCGCACTCAGGCAAAATCGGGCGTGGCAACACCAGCGATAGTGCTCCGCATCTCCCAGAATATCATGATAGGCGGCACTGATTTCTGTGTTCTCATGGCATGCTTCAGAAAGCTTCCTAGGGCAGCGTGCACACATCATAATATAGTCATTCGCATATTTTGGTACCCAGCCTTTTCCCTCACCTGGCACAAAAACATCACCATACTCCCGATAAAATTTCTTTTGTCCCACCGCAGTAATATACTTATCAAGACAATGGTTGGAACAAAAGACCAGGTCTTTGAGCTCAATGAACTTCATGACGAGATCTTTGTTGCATTGTGTACACAGTATACTTTCTTCTGGCATCGTTTCCTCCTAGTGCGAGTTATTACTATTTCCTCTCACTCTCTTCTTTTTTTCTCATCAAGTAAAACTTTTTTAATTCTATCTATAGACAAGGGAAAACTTCCTAAACAACATTTTTTTGCTTTCCACAGAAGATCCCGCCTATGATAACGCTAACATATAAAAGCATAATTTGCACCCCTAAAGCAGGGTATTGTAAAGTGCTAACTAGTGTCTGAACGAAAACCCCCACACATTACACAAGCTGTTATTTCGAAAGAGCGAAGCGACTGAGAAATCTTAAGCAAATTAATAGATTTCTCCCTTCAGTCGAAATGACAATAGGGCTAAAACAGGGGTTTTCTTTCAGACATTAATTAGAGGAGATGAGGTCTAATACTAATATTTTAATAAAAAGGAGGAATTGGTATGAAAAAAATGATGGTGTGTGTGCTGTGTGTGCTTCTGGTAGTAAGCGTTTCAGGTTGTGCTTCAATGGGTAAGAGGGGAAAGTGTGCATTAATCGGTGCTGCTTCTGGCGCAATAGTGGGTGGTGGCATAGGAACTGCCATCGGCAACCAGGGTGATACCGATAACCGAGCTGAGGGGAGTGCTATTGGAGCAGGTGCCGGTGCACTCATTGGAGGGTTGCTCGGCTTTTTAATTTGTAAGGAAGAAGTGCCTCCCCCACCTCCTCCCGCACCAGCGCCAGAACCAGAGGTTACCCCCCCGCCTAAGCCTCGAGTGGTAGAGAAAGTGGTGCTCAATGCAGTGTTGTTTGATTTTGATAAAGCTATTATTAAACCAGAGTTCGTACCGGTGCTTGATGAGGCAGTGGCCATTATTAAAAAATATCCGGGCAAAAAGGTTATCATTGAAGGTAACACCGACTCTGTTGGGACGGAATCATACAATAAGGATCTTTCTCTGAGAAGAGCAGGATCAGTCAAAACGTACCTGGTAAATAAGGGCATTCCTGCGCCGCAGCTCGAGACCATGGGGTATGGTGAAGAACAGCCCGTTGCAGATAATAGTAGTAGAGAAGGTAGACAGAAGAATCGGCGGGTAGAATTTAAAGTTATTGATGGTGAGTAGTATTGTGTCATCCATGAAAGCTATTTCCCGTGGAAGTATCCTGTTAGTAATTGCGACGTTGCTTTCAGTTCACCCCATTGCGTCTGCAACTGAAGAAAGTGAGGTTGAGGCAAGTTTCAAGAGCTTCAATCAAAAGTGGATGCAATACTTATATGATCAAGAAGAGCGAGAGCAGCGGAATATCAGCTGTAAAAAGGTAAAAGAACAGTACGTCGCAGAATATAAGGCCTACAGTAAGGACTACAGTGTCACTATCAAGAAGACCCAGTACCAAGGGACACCCTACATTGGTATTCTCAGCTATAGAGAAAAGAAGTTTGTAAGCCAGGCTGCAACGATGGAGGGGGCGATACGCGGTCCCTTTAATCTGATGGATGAGTGTAACGTAACAGAAATATTTGCTTATGTTAATGGGAAGTGGCAGTATTAGCTGCCACTTCCCTATTTTTATCTTGTTATTTCAAAAGGGTGAGCAAGCTCTCTCACTGAGTGGATGCTGATTCAGTAATAGTTTGGAGGGTGTTTATTAATCTTTGAGCCGCTTCTGGGAGCATTGCTT
>CAYYOQ010000273.1:0-1105 GCA_964473235.1 uncultured Thermodesulfobacteriota bacterium
TAGAACCAAAACAGGGGTTTTCGTTCGGACACTAATTATTGAGCCGTAGCAAATTCCGATCGGTATTAGCGACACCTGAATCGTCTGTAAGAGCTATCTCATTGAACACTAAAATCATTAAAGCCCCATCCGGAACATCCTGGTACTCACTCACGATTCAATATGAACATTGTTGAAGATATTGATTTGTTTTTTGGTGGAGTAGTAATTACTGTGGGGGTACAGAAGGTTGTAATGTTTTACTGACTTTTCTAAAATTCATCGGGCATCCAATCTAAGAGGGCTCCTATTGATTAAGAGTCTATCTTTATAATACTGAGTACCCAACTATAAACATCTTCAGCTATTCTTACTGCCTCTTCATACTCTTCTTTTGTTACCGGCTCGCTTTCTCCTGGGTATCTGATTTTAACAGCGTAGTCTGTCAAGTCAATTGCTTTGAATATTTCCTCAGGTACTTTAATTTTGGTTTCGGATACGATCTCTAAAAGTCTTGCAATAGAGTGAATTGGTGGAAATGCTTTATCAATGCTAATGAGTAATGCTTTGATTGCTTTTTCAACCGTTTGCTGGCAATCAAAACAAAGGTCTTCGTACAAAATTTCATCTTTTATTTTTCCAACTTTCGCCCTTTCAAGGTTACTATTTGCCCTTCTTAACCACTCCCGCACGAACTCCTTATTTTTCATATATTACACTCCCAGATTTTGCAATCTCTCCATATACCAAAAACCACTTATCTTTTAATTTATTAAATTTATCTGGGGATTCAACGATAACATCTACCGATACACCCACGCCAAAGAGATCACGGTAAATCTTCTGAGTAAGTTTTCTCTTGCTTTCAACATCCTTTTTTAGCACACATATATCGTAGTCGCTAGATTCTTTACCTTTCTTTTTTGACCGTGAACCAAAAAGTATAATCTTATCAGGATTTGTACTATCCACAACTCTTTTGATTATTTCTTTCAGTTTATTATCCATTAAAACAGCCTCTCAGGTGTTGGTTCTCAATTTATTCATTCTTTAAGAAGTCCTTTTCAGGTTAGCCCACCGTTTATAGTCGATGGTCATCAGTATATCACCCATCTCACGACTTGTA
>CAYYOQ010000273.1:1205-3738 GCA_964473235.1 uncultured Thermodesulfobacteriota bacterium
AGCCCACCGTTTATAGTCGATGGTCATCAGTATATCACCCATCTCACGACTTGTACACACTCTTGTTACCATCATAATCTCACCAACTTTTTCAGGTACTTTACATTGCCGTAGCAAATTCTGTGCGGTACTTAGCGACACCTGAAGCACCTTTAAAAGCTGTCTCATCGAACACTAAAATCATGAATGCCTCATCCGGTACATCCTGATATTCACTCACGATACCGTAGCGAGAAGCGGGGATAAATCCAAAACGGGGATAGTATTCAGGATGACCCAAAACAATAACAAAGGGATAGCCAGCCCTTTCAATCTCATCAAGGCCAGCTTTGACTAACTGCGAACCGATGCCTTGACGCTGACACTCCGGCATTACCGCCATCGGCGCAAGTCCCATGCCCTTAATGGTCCTTGTTTTTGTTTCAACAGTGACAGGAGTAAAAAGAATGTGCCCTACGACTTGATTATCATAAACGGCAACCAGCGATACCCTCTCAGGGCAGGTTCTCCGTAGCTCATCTATCACATCAGCCTCTTCCTCTCGGCCGAAGGCAGAAAGGTTTGCTCGCCGGATCTCCTGTGCATCACCAGTTTTTTCCTTTCGAATGGTAACCATTACTATCTGAACAAATCCCAATGGCCAAAATCCGAACGACCCAACCATTTATTTGTATTGACTTTTGTTCTTCGTGCACTTCATGGTTTAGGATTTCGATATTAGGATTTATGGTTTTACTATGCTAGGATGTTTTCCTAAAACGGGTATTAGCGAAGAGATGCCTTCCCCCACTGCTGCTCAACTTCCTTTCTCTTTTGAATAAACTTCTCTTTAAGATGCTGGGGGAGTGGTTTAGAAAGATAATCTACCGTATACGAAGCAAAGCGGGCAAGGTAAGAATCTTTAAACAAGTTCAGCTTAGCGGGGGTGAAAGAAAGGGAAAGTAGGACAATAATTGAGGTGATGGCAAGTCCTTTGATGAGACCCAGAACCCCACCTGCTAGTTTATCTGAAAAATCCTCTACTAACTTATTTAATGCACTGAGTAATCCCCAGAACAAGGCAACGATGAGAAGGTAGAGTAACATGAGGATAGTGGCAAATGCAATTGCATCGCCCTGCATCCTTTGTGCAACCTTTTGGGGGAAAAAGGAGATTAAAAAAGGGAAAAGGAAGCAGGCAAGGGGATAGGCACATACCAAAGCCCCAAGGGAATAGAAATAGCTCAATGCACCTTTCCTGGCACCTCGAAAAACAAAGTATCCGACGATAATAATGAGCACCATATCATAGACAAGAGAAAGATTTATAAAACTCATTAGTGCACCATCAATACGGATACAATATTACCACCTCAAAGTGAGCGTGCAGTACCACGCCCTGACCTTACCTTATACCATTCCTTCTACTCACGCCATCCACAAAACGTATTTACTATCCTTTAAAACAATCAGCCATTGTTTGTCAAACTAAAAAGAATAAAAACAATGTAATAGATTTTTTCACTATTTCTGTTAGAATAATTAAACTATCTGATGCTGCTGATAATTATCATCAAGCTATAAAATAAACTCATGGCAACCAAAGAAGAATTAAAGGAAGACCTGAAAATTCAAAAATACGATCGCGATACATCGCTCACTCCCGTTGACCCCCTGCAGAGGTATCTTGTCGAAATAAGTCAGTATAAATTGCTCACCAAAGATGAGGAACACCAGCTAGCGGTAAGGTATAGAAGTGAAAAAGATCCTGAGGTTGCGTATAAGCTGGTAACCAGCAATCTAAGGTTAGTGGTAAAGATTGCCTTAGAATTCCATCGAGCCTGGATGATAAACCTGCTCGACCTTATCCAAGAAGGAAACATAGGACTGATGCAGGCAGTAAAAAAATTCGATCCCTACCAGGGTATCAGGCTCTCATCGTATGCCTCCTTCTGGATCAGGGCATACATTTTAAAATTTATACTGGACAATTGGAGATTGGTGAAGATTGGTACTACCCAAGCCCAGCGGAAGCTATTTTACAATCTCCACAAGGAAAAGAATAAACTTCAATCCCTTGGGTATTCATTTGAACCAAAGCAGCTTGCGGAATCAATGGGGGTAAAGGAGAAAGAAGTTATCCAGATGGATCAGAGAATGAGTAACTGGGAGGCATCCCTCGATACTCCGATACGAAGCGATGATGAGAGGAGCTTGCTGGATTTTCTGCCTGAGAAAGGGGTACTCACCGATAAAAAATTAGCAGATGAAGAGATTAAATCATTGGTTGCTGAAAGGTTAAAGGAATTTGAAAAAACCCTCAAAGGTAAAGAGCTCGATATATTCCACAATAGGTTACTCACGGAAAATCCTGCAACGCTTCAAAAGATCGGTGATAAATACGGTATCACCAGGGAGAGATCACGCCAGATTGAAGCAAAACTCCTCAAAAAGATAAAAGCACACTTACAAAAGGAAATCCCGGGGATTGAGGAATTTCAGATTAAAGGTGGTGAATAAAATTAGTTTTTCAAACTTGACAAATAAAAAAATT
>CAYYOQ010000274.1:0-3725 GCA_964473235.1 uncultured Thermodesulfobacteriota bacterium
TTCTGAAAACAACATAAAGAAAGTACGCAGAGAGTTCTATACTATTCCATGTCCGGGTACTCTCGACTCAATGTACCTGCCGCTCTTGATTATAGTACCTGCCGGGGCACTAACCGACTAAGCCTATCTCACAACAAAAAAGACCAAGATGATTTTTTAAATGCAGGGCGCGTGCCGAGGTTGCAGCATGAGTTACTATAGTTATAGTAAGTTGCTCTGGGAACCTATGTTCCTCTTGTCATTTATTTCAATATGATAGCTTGGCCCGACCCCATCGCCATTTAACCCCAGAGCAGTTTAAAATATTTTTGAGTGGTCAAACCACTCAATTGTATGGTATAAACATTCAATCATGGCACTTTTAGCTGAAATACTCTCATCAAAAGTAAGAGCAGAGATTTTCCGTCTTCTCTATGGTCTCACACCAAAAGAATTACATGTGCGTGAAATTGAGAGGCAGACAGGTTTTACCATTGGTACTGTACGTCAAGAACTTCATAAACTTGTACGAACGGAGTTGTTGAGCACCAGAAAGGATGGAAACCGTCTTTACTATAGTGCCAATATCGAGCATCCTCTTTACCCTGATATACGCAATCTAGTACTGAAGACTTCAGGCCTTATAGAAATTCTCAAGCGTGCTTTGGACACAAAGGGTATCACAATCGCTTTTGTGTTTGGGTCAATAGCACAAAATCAGGAAGGTGCCAGAAGTGATGTAGACCTGATGGCAATCGGTCAAGTAGGACTTCGCACTCTGTCAAGCTGGTTAAGTGGAATCACAGAAGAAATCGGTCGCGATATCAACCCCCATATCTTGAGTGTAAATGAATTCAAGAAACGAAAACGAGAAGGTGATCATTTCTTATGTACCGTTCTAAACTCGCCACGACTCTTCATTATCGGAAACGAAGATGAGCTTACCGCAGTGGGCAACTAACGGTTGGTTGCGCCCGCATGGGACGAGCAGGCAGGAAATTTCTGATCTCTTTTTCATAGTGGACCAAGACTTGACTGATGCTGAGGGGAATATCTCTGCAGATTGGCGTTTTGGTATTGCGTATAATGCTGCCCTTAAGCTCTGTACTATTCTTCTCTATGCCTCTGGTTATCGTGCTGAAAAATCGCTTCAGCATTATCGCACCATCCAGTCTTTGCCCATTATTCTTGGCAGCAATCGGAAAGGGGATGCTGACTACCTTGATAACTGCCGTAAAAAAGGAATATCGTTGAATATGACTACGTAGGCGGGGCCACGGAGGAAGACGCCAAAGAACTCATTGCGTTTGTTGAAGAACTTAGAAAAGATGTGGTTGATTGGTTAAGAAAAAACCATCCACAGCTACTTTAAATAGTAGCTTCAACTTTTTTATTATCGTTGAGTCATCGACTACACTTTCGACGGTCGTCTGTTCAATGTGCTCCATCGACTATTGACCGTGGACTCCTCTACCCTGCATCGCGTATCATGCATCTCGTAACTAATAATTTATAATTCATAATTGTAATTATTCTACTGCACCCTGTCCTCTGACAACTGATTGCTGTAATTCTGAGCCATGCCATAAGCTATTTCTGCACGCACGTCCCCCGATACTTTTAATTTTTTAATGCTTTAAGCCCGGAGCACAATCGAATGTCAATAGCAGTAATTAACCAGGAGACAATTGAACAGAAATTTTTTTTAATTCGCGGGCAAAAAGTGATGCTTGATAGAGATCTGGCTCAACTCTATGGAGTAGAAACCAACATCTGAAGTAGAGAATCAGAAAAAGGATTGACAATTACTCAATATATTGAGTAAAATTACTCAATATATTGAGTAGAATATAATCTTAGTGAAAAATAAAGTGTTTAAAAGACCGGTTTATACCATACTAAGGAAGAGGCTATCTGAGCCAAGACGTTTTATCCAAGTCCTTTCCGGCCCCCGGCAGACAGGCAAGACTACTCTCGCTCACCAGCTTATCGAAGAGCTCACCATACCCAGCCACTATGTTTCCGCAGATGAGCCTGCACTGAAAGATCGCTCCTGGATTGAGCAACAATGGGAGGCAGCTCGAACCAAATCAGGGTCTACTAAGAAGTACACTAAAGCAGTTCTTATCCTTGATGAAGTTCAAAAAATCACGGGGTGGTCAGAAACAGTAAAACGATTGTGGGATGAAGATTCTGTCGCGGGACTTCCCTTGTATATAGTACTACTAGGCTCATCACCGCTGCTCGTGCAACATGGCCTCACCGAAAGCCTTGCGGGACGTTTTGAGATTATTCCCGTCACTCACTGGTCGTTTACTGAAATGCGAGATGCCTTCGGCTGGAATGTTGAGCACTATATTTTCTATGGCGGATATCCCGGCGCTGCGGACCTGATCAGTGAACCTCAACGATGGTCTCACTACATTATAGAATCTCTTATAGAAACCACTATTTCGCGGGACATCTTACTCATGAAGCGGGTTGATAAGCCAGCCCTTCTGCGTCGTCTCTTTGAACTTGGCTGTACCTATTCAGGGCAGGTGCTTTCTTATCAGAAAATGCTTGGTCAACTCCAGGATGCCGGTAACACCACTACCCTTGCCCACTACCTACGTTTGCTTCAAGGAGCAGGCCTGCTCATGGGATTACCCAAATATGCAGGCAGGAAGATACGCCAGCGTGCATCAAGTCCAAAACTCCAGATTCTCAATACAGCCTTGATGACTGCATCATCCCGGCTTACTTTTGATGAGGCGAGGAAGGATTCCGAATACTGGGGTCGATTAGTGGAATCAGCGGTAGGTGCTACACTTGCCAATGGGCTCCAAGGTACACAGGCGGAATTATTTTACTGGCTGGAAGGTAATCATGAAGTAGATTACGTGTTACAACGTGGTAAGGTTTTAGTCGCCATTGAGGTGAAGAGCGGGAGAAGAAAAATCAGCCTTCCTGGCATCGAGGCTTTTTCTAATTCTTTTCCAATAAAAAGGAAGTTGCTGGTTGGACCTCAAGGCATTCCCTGCGAGGAATTCTTATTGACTCCTCTTATAAAATGGCTGGAGTAAATTACTCAAAAATATTTAAAAGTGAGAGGCAAGTAAGTAAAAGCGGCACGTTGGTTCTGCGAACAACTTAAAGAAAGTACGCAGAGAGTTCTATACTAATCCATGTCCGGGTAATCTCGACTCAATGCACCTGCTACCCTTCATTATAGTACGCGCCGGGGCATTGATCGAATAAACATATTTCACAACAAAACAGACCAAGACGATTTTTTTAATGCATGGCGAGTATTGAGGTGGCAGCATAAGTAAATTACTGTCGTTATAGTAAGTTGCTCTGGGAACCTACTCTATAGGTATGATTCAGAAGATAAAGACGCAATGAAGATGGGCGGGTTTGTGGGGAAGATTACCTTCTAGGGAGAACTTGAGCAATTCCTTCCCTTCATTGCGTTAGGAGAGTACATTCACGTAGGGAAGGGAAGGAGTTTTGGACTGGGGAGGTATGAGATTTGTTAATTCATTGCAGCAGGTTTTTATTATGATTGTAGAGTGAAACGCCTGGAATTTTATCGAAGTGAAAGTCTTTGGTAAAGATCAGGCATTTATTTTCTATTGCTAAAGAAGCAAGGAACAAATCCGAGGAAGGTAAGATAATCCCTTTATTTCTTAAAGGTAGAGAGAGATTGGCTGCTCTTGCCCAGGTGGATCGATTCATTTCAAGGTAGGGAAAAGCTTCAAAGT
>CAYYOQ010000275.1:0-3723 GCA_964473235.1 uncultured Thermodesulfobacteriota bacterium
GTGTGCCATGGTAACTCCTTTCGTCTTTACCGGTGAATATGGTTTTACAACAGCTTGCAGGCTTGCACGCGTGCCAGCTTGTAAGCTGGATAAACGCATAACCCGCAACCGTTACAACTGATTTCCCTACGTCACCAATGCCCCCTTAGCGAGGCAATCCTTAATATATGCTTTCACACCAGCGATGGGAACTCTCGCCTGCTTCATAGAATCCCTATCCCTCACCGTTACCTGGTGATCATCCATCGACTGCACATCCACAGTTATACAATAGGGGGTGCCCACCTCATCCTGCCGGCGATACAATCTTCCAATACTTGCGGTATCATCGTAGACTGTCCTGAATTCCCCCCTTAAATCAGCGGCAATCGCATGAGCCTTCTCAACCACGTCAGCACGATTTTTAAGCAGAGGAAGCACTGCTACTTTAATCGGTACCAATCTATTATCCAGTCGTAATAGTACTCTCTTTTCACCCTTGACTACCTCTTCGTGGTAGGCATCAATCAGAAACGCCAGGGTAGCCCTGTCCGCACCGGCAGAGGGCTCGATCACATAAGGGAGATACTTCTCTTTCGTCACTTCATCAAAATAGCTTAAGTCTTTTCCACTGTGCTTTGAGTGCATACGCAGGTCAAAATCTCCACGATTGGCAATACCTTCGAGTTCAGACCACCCCATGGGGAAAAGGTATTCGATATCGACACAGGACTTGGCGTAGTGAGCGAGCTCTTCCTTCCCATGTTCCCTCAACCGGAGGTGTTCCTTAGTAATACCTAAGTCTAGGTACCACTGAAAGCGCTGCTGTACCCAGTGCTGGTAGCCCTCTTCATCAGTCCCTGGTTTCACAAAGTACTCAATCTCCATCTGTTCAAACTCCCGGGTGCGAAAGGTAAAATTACCAGGGGTAATCTCATTGCGAAAGGACTTCCCAATTTGAGCAATGCCAAAGGGTATCTTGCGCCGCATCATTTTCTGCACATTAAGGAAATTAACGAATATCCCCTGAGCCGTCTCGGGACGCAGGTAGGCCAATGATGCCTCATCTTCCACCGGGCCGACAAACGTCTTAAACATAAGGTTAAAAGAGCGCGCCTCAGTAAGTTCCCCCCCACAGTCTGGACAGTGGAGGTCAGCTACGTCATCTAATCTGAAACGGTGCTTGCACTTCTTGCAGTCAGCCAGCGGGTCATTGAAGTTCTCCAGATGCCCTGAAGCCACCCAGGTGGCAGGGTTCATGAGAATCGCCGCATCCAGTCCCTCCATATCATCCCGCTCATAGACCACCCGCCTCCACCAGGCATCCTTTACGTTGTTCTTAAGCTCTACCCCTAGCGGGCCATAATCCCAGGTATTCCCTATCCCGCCATAAATCTCGCTATTCTGAAAGATGATTCCCCGCCTTTTACAAAGAGACACAATAGCATCCATTCCAACACTCATCGCACTCTACCTCAAAGATGAATTATATGGGTTACCTAGTAAACATTTCACACCGTTTTGAGAGTGGATAGCTGCCCGGCAGCTAAGTGCTCTATGAACCGGAGAGACTTCAAAGGTCTTTCCAGGTGATACTCGATAAAGCAGGTCAATAGTTTTTTACTCTCCTCTCGAGCCTGAGCGGTAAAAAAAAGACGCGTTACTTTATCAAGCTCAATGGTTTGGGCACGCAGTAAGGTCTTAACCGTGCCCCCAGAAAGTGAAGGATGCTCAGCAGAACCCTTGAAACACTGGGAGCAGACAAGTCCCCCTTTATCTAAATGAAAGCGCAGCTCCCTCTCGCCGTGTACCTCTCGTTTGCAGATCACACACCTTTTCAGTTCAGGTTGATACCCTGAGAGGGCAAGTAAACGGAGTTCAAATATTCGAATAAACTCCTCCCGAAAGGAAGCCTTATCGAGCAGCGTTAGGAAGGTAGTAAAGAGCATAAAGAGTTCTCTCTGCACCTCCCTCTCAGCAGTCATCTCATGTATCAATTCAGTCAAGTAGCTGGCATACCCCAGTTTCAGCACATCACCATGTATGCCAGGGTAGGCATCAATAATCTGACAGTACTCCAGCCGTGTTAAGTTTGACCTCTCCCGGTCAACAAAAGAGAGCGTGATAGAGGTGAGAGGCTCCAGTCCACTGCCAAATCTCTTCCTGCTCCTCTTTGCCCCTTTGGCAACCCCCTTCAATTTCCCGAAGTCTCTGGTAAAGAAGGTAGTTAGTTTATCCCACTCAGCTAAATCCTGGGAGTAGAGGACAATGGCCTGAGTGGTGTGGTGAGGCATTACGTTTCCTTAACGGTATGCTGCGATAAGTTTCAAAAAGACGGTTGCGATACCTAAGTAAATGATAATTCCTATAATATCGTTGGCGGTAGTCACAAAAGGACCTGCCGCAATCGCCGGGTCAACCTTGATCTTTTTAAAAAAGGCAGGAACCAATGTTCCCATAGATGCAGAGGTAGTGATTGCTACCACCATAGCCAGCGCCACAATGGGACCCAACAGTGGGTTCTTATGCCACAGCATTGCCGCACATCCCGCTACCACCCCGCAGGCAATGCCCATGAGGAAGCCAATAGCCATCTCTTTCAATAAAAATCTTTTCAGGTTATTGAAATCCACACGGCCGATGGCAAAGCCTCGAATGATAATGGAAGAGGTCTGGATACCAATATTGCCGCCCATGGCGGTAATCACCGGAACAAAGGTGATGAGTGCCAGTACCTCATGCAAGGTAATTTTAAAGAGCCACATCAAATACCCGGTGAGCATACCACCACAAAGATTGGTGAGGAGCCAGGGAAGCCGAACCCGAGCAATTTTAAAGACGTGGCTCCCATAGACCAGCTCTTCCTCAGGAATACCTGCCATCTTCATAATATCTTCTGAGTCTTCCTTCTCAATGACATCCACCACATCATCAACCATAATTCTTCCCACCAACTTCCTCTGCTGATCCACCACCGGAAGAGAAATAATATCATACTTCCTGAACACCTCGGCAACCACCTCCTGATCCACTTCAGGAGTTATGCTCATAGGGTCACGGTCCATAATGGTTTCAATAACCGTATCAGGTGCAGCCAGGATCAACTTTCTTAAGGGAAGAACCCCCACCAAGGCACGTTCACGGTCCACCACGAACACATTATGAATGTCACCTACTTCATGCGCACCCGCCCGGACCTGCTCAATGGCATCTTTGACCGTCGCGGTCTGGGGTACCGCAACCATTTCGAGTTGCATGATACCGCCGGCAGTCTCCTTATCGTACTTGAGAAGCTCCCGTACCTCCCTGGAATCCTGTTCGTCAATTTGGGTGAGAATGCGCTGTGCCTGATCTCGCGGTAACTCTCTGATCAGATCAGTCGCATCATCGGACTCCATATCATCAACGATCTTGGTGAGTGTGTCGTGGGGAATATCTTCCATGATCAGCTCACGGGAAATCTCATCAATTTCCATGATGACATCGGAGGCCGTTTCAATTTGGAGGAGTCCAAAGAGCTTCTTCTTCTTATCCTCCTCCAGGGCATCAATCACCTCAGCGATGTCGGCAGGGTGCAACCCGGAAATCAACTTAATGATGTCCAGTTCCCTTCCCTCATCGATGAGCTTATTTAATACCTGGAGATAATCGACTACCTTTTCCATCACATACCCTTACTTTCCCCAACACTATCGCGCTACCAAGGCAACTAAAAAAACCACTAGTCGCAATGGCTTAAAAACT
>CAYYOQ010000276.1:0-3716 GCA_964473235.1 uncultured Thermodesulfobacteriota bacterium
TTTTTACTGCTCCTTTTTCATCAGAGCATCAATTCTCTCATTAATAGACTCCAGGTCCTTCTTCATCTTCTGTGATTGCTCTCTCAACGTTTTTAATTCTTCATCCCCGGATAGTGGCGGTGAAGATTGCTGCGGAGGGAAGGTATTTGCTCCAACGCCTCTGCCCATACCCATACCTCTACCTCTGCCGCCTCCTCTTCCCATACCGCTACCCATGCCTGTACCCATTCCCATACCTCCTGTACCGCTAGCGCCTCCGCCTGTACCGTAGTGTGCCTCTACGGAGGGACCAGAGATATACTGATACTGTCCAGATTTGAATCCTTCAATAGCCTGCCCTACCGTAATCCCTGTAAGTCCCACCACTATTTTTAATCCTGCTGCCTGAAGGGTATTGAAGGCATTAGGTCCCGCATTGCCTGTGAGCACCACCTCTGCTCCCTTATTAGCAACTAACTGGGCTGCCTGGATTCCCGCGCCACCACCGGCGCTCATTGCGGGATTTTCAATAGCTTCAAACTGCATACTCTCCGAATCCACAATAATAAAGTACTGGCATCGACCGAACCTAGGATCAATGGTATCATCAAGACTTCTTCCTGATGAGGTAACACATAGTTTCATCAGTTCTACCTCCTCTTTTTTCACATTTTTTGACTATTCTGATTCGCTTTTTTCCAGCTCCCTCACTCTCGCATCTATCTGCTCTAACTGCTGTTTGAGAAACTGCGCCTGATTTTTAAGCATGCTCAATTCTTGCTCCCGGGTCATCATCGGGCCTGTAAAAGGAGCCATACCCGCTCCGTAGGAAGGATAAGGTACGTTCCCCGACTGCATCGATTCCCAATAAGCCTGCGCCTGTGGAGTAGGCCATTGACCTGTCATCAGATAGTTAGCGCCGGGCGGCATCCCATCCCATCCGGGGCTATATCCAAACCTCATCCAGCCTGGTAGTCCGGTTAAGTAGTACATATGTCTGTATCCTCTTGGCATTGTAATCACCTCCCTTACTTCACTTTTCGTTCTTATAACTCATGAGATATATACATGCCCGTTAAAAAACTTTCATCTCCATCTGCTTGAGCTCACCATTTTTATATTGAGTGATTGCTTCCTTTACGCTTATACCCTCTGGAGCGATGAAAATTTTTATCCCACCCTGATTGAGCACCTCATAGGCATTGGGTCCTACCTGTCCGGAAATTACAACATCAACTTCTCTCTCCAAAACTAACTGGGCACAGGCAGTCCCCGCTCCTGAGGAATTATCAGCGCTTTTGTTTTCAACCGCCTCATAGTTCAATGATGCTCCATGCACAAATAAAAACCACGGGCATCTTCCGAACCTTCTGTCAACAGAAGCAGTTAAATCGCTACCGGTTGCAGAAATGGCAACTTTCATTACCTCTCTCCTCCTGAGCAATGGTCGTGGTCTCCAGGGTGGTCGTGCTGACAAGGTACCACTCCGCTAATCTCCCCCCTTAAATACGCGTGCAAGACATTCTCCACATTGCCCATAGCTCCCGTTATTACTTCAATACCAAAACCACTAAACATATCGATTGCCCGTGGTCCCATTCCTCCTGCAATCATTACATTGGCACCCTGCTCATTGATGAACATGGGTACCATACCTGGAACATGGTTAGTATAGTAGGGATTACTCACGCTGGTAGTCTTTTTAATTTCTTCTCCCTCAACATCAACCAGCAGGTAGTAGGGGCAACGACCAAAGTGCTGACTGAGCTGACCATTGATTTCTTTATTGTCTTCACAGGCTAAGGCTATTTTCTTCACTTTTTTAACCTCCTTCATTATGTAGTTAATTATGCATTCTGCTTACTACTGTTAGATTTGCCATCCAACAGATGTCTCCATCTCTCAGCAATCTGGTTAAACGCACTAATAACCTCCTCATGACCCGGCTTGGTAACGAGAGGTGTTCCACCATCACCACAGGAAACCATTTCAGGATCAATAGGTATACTTCCCAAAAAGGGTACTAACAGTTCTCGTGCCGCTCGCTCTCCACCTCCCTTCTTAAATAGGTCTATAGGCTTATGACAGTAAGGACAGTTAAACCCACTCATGTTCTCTACAATACCAACAAGCGGTATTTGTAATTGCTTCGCAAAGGTAACCGATTTTCTGCTGTCGAGTAATGCGACCTCCTGAGGAGTTGTTACTACAATAGCTCCATCTATGTTTTTAAGAAGGTGCACCACGCTGAGCGCCTCATCACCTGTTCCTGGAGGAAGATCAATAATGAGATAGTCCAAATCACCCCAATACACCTCGCCTAAAAACTGCTTGATGAGGCTATGCTTAAGAGGACCCCTCCAGATTACCGCATCATCTCTAGTACGGAGAAACAGTGCAATGGATATAGCCTTAAGACCATGGATGGTAGTAATTGGTAAGAGTCCCTGACTGGTAGCATAGGGCTTGGCATCCTCGATTCCCAGCATCATGGGAATATTAGGACCATGGATATCCGCATCCATCAGTCCTACCTCATAGCCTTCCTTTGCAAGGGTTACCGCCAGGTTAGTTGCAACCGTGCTCTTCCCTACCCCGCCTTTCCCGCTGATCACCATAAATTTATACTTTATCGAGGACATCCTCTCATCAAGCAATTTTTGCTCATGAGCCTCCTTTTCATCCTGACTGCACTTATCTGATGTTTCACAACCCTGGCAGCTCATCTTCTCATCACATTTATCTTTCCCCATGACCTTTTCCCCCACAAGGTGTGTTGATAGTACACATTATTATTCTACACGTTCCTTGCCCGTAGCTGAAACACAAGCCTTTTTAATACCCCACGCAGCGAGAAACCTGATTAACGCTCTACCAATTTTCTCCGACTGATCATTTTTACCATCCAGTGGATATTTAAAATGAAAATGAGCGGCATTGGAGAGAAAACTTTCACTAATTACCTTTTCACCTTCCGCACCAAACTTTTCACACACCACACTACAGAGATATTCCAATGCGAGTGCAATTTCCCTGCATAATTTAAGCTGCCATTCAAACGGAATGTGATGAAAATTATCACTGCCATTTTTGTCTAAATATCGACTTCCCACGCCTTATCCTTTTTTTGTAATTGCTACATAGTGAATGAATCGGTGAAGGCAGGATAGCACTCTGCTATCCCACCCTTCCTGTGATGAACTACCACCAGCGAAATCTTCTTCCACCGAAGGCACGGCCTCTTCCGCAACCACGAGGAAATTCGCTACGCCCTACCCCATAGCCGACTCCAAAACCGTAAGGATATCCTCCATAGAAATAACTCCCGTAGGGATAACTGCCATAGGGGTAGAATCCACCATAAGGCAAAGGTCCTGGTAATGGTGAACAAAAGCCACGTCCTCCAGCAGTTCTGGGACCCATTCCCATTGGTCCTGTTCCATCAAATCCTGGCATGCTATACACCCCCTTTCATCTATAATAATATTGATTTAAAGTTTTTTTCCTCTCCACCTTCCTCTTCTTCCACGAGGGCAATACAGCCTTCTACTCTGGGCTTGAGGAAGAAGAACGGGATTTAAATTTCCTTTTACAAAGAGATCCAATACCTTTTCTATTTCACCCTGAACCATGGGAATAACCTGTATGCCATTTCCTATGAATAAACGCTCTGAAAAACCACTAATACCACCACATATCATAAGATTTATTCCTAATGCATTGAGGAGAGCGCTTCT
>CAYYOQ010000277.1:0-3655 GCA_964473235.1 uncultured Thermodesulfobacteriota bacterium
TGGCAGTAGTGGCAATGGCTTCTTATGCGCGGTATCAAACAAGCCTTCCCTTTTCAGTTTTTCCTTCAATTGCTCAAACGCAAGTTGAAGTGCGCCAATCCCCTTGGGCTCTATGTAATCGAGGATTAATTGGTACTCCCCTCGTGGCTCATAGACGGTAACCCTTCCCCGACAGATTACCGACAACCCGTCCTGCAGTGCAAACTTAAGAAACCTTCCCATAAATCTAAAGATCACTGCCCTCATCTGGCTCTTATCATCCTTGAGTGTAAAGTAGTAGTGACCTGATGAAGGGCTTCTCAAATTGGATAGTTCTCCTTCCACCCAAATCTCTCGAAATCCTTCTTCCAACCGTTGTTTAATCTGTTGGGTAAGTTCAGAAACCGTTAAAATCTTTTTATAATCCAGATACATATATTTTTACTCTATGAAAACAAAGAATGATTATAATCGGAATTAATTAATTAATCAATAGCATATAAATTAAATCATTTGCCAAACGGCAACCCCCGCGATATTATAAAAAAATTCTCTAAATCAAAAGATAAAACTATGCACCGCCCGCTCATTCCAGTTTTCCTATCCTATCTCATTGGATTACTACTAGGATATTACCTTCCTCTATCGCAATTAATACTTCTTGCATCAATAATAACATTCCTCATCTTCTTTATCTCTTCTTCCGTCTTAAAAAAGCAATTACTATCCTTCTATCTCTCAATAGTCATCTTCACCCTTTTAGGCATCCTTTTCCTCAACAGCAGTTTATACCCCTCTCTCCACCCCCATCACCTCACAAAATACCTCTCAGAAAAAAAGGTAATTTTAGAAGGCGTACTCTACCAACCCCCTGAGTTATCTGCTGATAAAACTAAGCTCTACCTGATTGCAGAGAAGATCATTGATAGAGACACTATTATTAATATTAACGGATACTTATTAATAGTAGTTAAAGATGTACTTAATTATTTAAGTTATGGAGACAGGGTGCGGTTTGCCGCCAGAATCCGCTCCCCAGGAAACTTTAACAACCCAGGTGGATTTGATTACCGTAGTTATCTCGCTCGCAAGGGAATACTTGCCACCGCGTATGTCCACGAGGGAAAAGCAATAGTCAAAGTTGGTGAGACCACTCTAAATCCCTCGATCAAACGGGTAGAACAATGTCGTAGCCAGATCAGAATATTTCTCACCTTGCACCTCTCATCACCTGCGAGGGAAATCACCAAGGCATTAATTCTTGGCGAACAGGGTGAACTATCAAAAGATGTAAGGGAAAAGTTTTCCATTGCTGGGGTGGTGCATATCTTATCCATTTCCGGATCGCACATCGGCATGATTGCACTGCTGTTTTTCTTTCTCATAAAAAACATTCTTAGGTGCTCAACACGAGTAATGCTTTTAACCAACATCACTAAAGTATCTGCTCTCATCACCCTGATACCAGTAATCATCTATTGCTTTATTGCGGGACACGGTGTTGCCACCGTGCGCGCAACCATTATGGTAGGCAGCTACCTCCTCGCACTGATTATTGGAAGAGAAGATGACCTGTGGAATACCGTTGCGCTCGCTGCTTTCCTCACCCTTATTGTTTCACCTTCTTCACTCTTCGACATTTCCTTTCAACTCTCCTATGTTTCAGTGATAGCTATCCTCTACCTCACTCCCCGTTTTTCAACATACCTCTTTACGCCAATAAAAGACCCTCTGGAACCGCCACCTCCCTGGTGGAAAAAACTCCTAAAAAAAATTACCCTCTCCCTCCTCGTAACTGCCTCAGCAACTATAGGAACTATCCCTCTTGTAACCTACTACTTTAATCGTATTTCTCCCTGGGGAATTTTTGCCAATATGATCATTATCCCCTTGGTAGGAGTGGTGATTGTTCCACTAGAACTTCTCGCCTGTCTTCTGTTGTTCATCTATCAACCACTCGCCGCCTTTATACTCCGCGCGATGGAACCGATGATTATGGTATCCATCTCTATAGTAGGATTATTTAACAAACTACCCTACGCCGAGTATCGTACCACTACACCTACCCTATTTGAAATAACCTTGTTTTTCCTGGGAATACTCTTGCTCACTACTATCAAGAAATCAAAATATACAAGGTATGGACTGGCGGTGGTTGCCTTAAGTTTCATCTTCACTCAGTGCTTCTGGTACTATCAGAATAACATGCGTTCCCTCTTACGGATTACCTCTATTGATGTGGGACAGGGAGAATCAACCTTGATCCAACTCCCAAAAGGTCGAACCATGCTTATCGACGGAGGAGGTTTTTACGATACGAGCTTCGATGTGGGTGAGAGAGTGGTTGCACCATTTCTCTGGGGTAAAAAGATTACGCAGATAGACTATCTGGTGCTCTCGCACCCACACCCTGACCACTTAAATGGGTTACTGTTCGTGGCGAAGAATTTTAAGGTAAAAGAAGTGTGGACGAACGGGGAAACAATTGATACTGAAACGTTTAAAGAGTTAGAAAAGACTATTGCAGAAAAGAAAATTAAAAGGTTCATTGCAGACAGGGAACAATCTCATCTTACCATTCATGGCGTCACCATTGAATTTTTGCATCCGCCAAAGTCTCCCTGGCGCGAAAGAGGTATAAACCTCTTTTCAAGCACTAACAATCACTCACTGGTACTAAGACTTACCTATAGAGACATCAGCATACTTTTCACCGGTGATCTCTACCAGGAAGGTGAACGGGAACTAATTAATTTGTTTCCTTCCCTCAAGAGCACCATTCTCAAAGTTCCCCACCATGGCAGCGCAACCTCCAGCTCACCCCTATTTCTTGAAAAGGTAGCACCTCGGATAGCCATAGTGAGTATAGGTGAAAAAAATCTTTTTCACCTGCCTAGCCGGAAAGTTATTGAGAGATATCAGGCACAAGGATGCAGGATTTTTAGAACAGATAAAGACGGCGCTATCACCATAGAAACAGACGGCTCTCAAGTGTACTGTAAAACCTTTTTAAGCCGTATAAGAGGAAAAATTAATTTATAGAAAGAAAGGAGACCATCCACACCTACATGGATGAGAGAGATTTTTCTCTTGACCATCAAAATATCCCTACCTACACTTAATCTTTTTCACAGTAACTCCGACCTCACTTGTGAGTCTTAGATACCGTATGTGTTTTGTTCTCAACTATAGTAAAGAAATTGCTTGATTCGGACTATCCGCCACCATAGGTGGCGGCTTTACGCCCGAATCATTGCTTCGCAACCGCAATTTCAAAAAACTCCTAAACGGTAGAACCTTTATTTAAGAACCACCACCAGAGGTGGTGGCTTTAAAAATACATAGAGTCAATAACTCAAACGACTCTACTGTGAGTGAAGCCTTATACCAGCATCACCATTTAAAGAAAATGAGGTTTCTACGGGATAAAGGAATGATTTGATGGAGGAAGTCTTACTCCTGATGACCATGAGAAGTTATATGAGGATTATCTTCTATTATGACTTTTTAATAAAGATAACAACTATCAAAATCGGGAAAACAACTATCTAACGGAACATATAGTACCAATTATCCGGTGAACTATAGTTGTATTCGGATGGCACTGCATTGGTATTAATACTTAACCCTTTGTAAGCGAGCTGACAAAGCTCTACCCCATCCTTTTTTAATTTTC
>CAYYOQ010000278.1:0-3630 GCA_964473235.1 uncultured Thermodesulfobacteriota bacterium
AAATTATGTGAAGCGGGATGCTGTCCAAATAAAAACCTAATTTGGACAAGATTGTTAAAAACTATTAATTCAATCCACTTAATCTATATCTCAAATGTTTAGGTTACTTAAAGCTTTGTATTGCTTTTCTAAATAAAATCTATTTTTTTCAAATTGAGGATGTAGATCCCTCAAGGTTATTTTTTTATTGCTCTTATTAATTCTCCCCTTATAAATTTCAAAATTAATATCAATTATTTTATTATCTAACAAATCATTTATTTTTCCTGGTGCTAGTAAAGAAATCGTTTGAATTCGACGATCCCCGCCCGCAGGGCGGGGCATTACACCGAATTCATGGCTAAAGCCACCACGATTTCTAAAAAATATATTTTAATAGCCATTCATCCCCGTGCACAGCACGGGGTATTCTGGCAAAGTTTCATAAAATTAATGTCATCGACAGGAATATTGTTATGAGTAAAGACAAGCAGCGGTCAAAATTAAAAAAAGCTATCCAGAAACAGCGTAATTTGAAACTCATCACTTCAAAAGCAAGTCCTAACGTCAAAGTTATACCAACCCCGCCGATGTCTCACATGGACGCACCTGACGGATTCCGTGCCGTGTCACACAATCAGGCTTTTCAGGAATTTACTTCACCCATCATGGAACGGCTTGATGGTAAGGATATGGATTCTATAAACAAGGGCTTTCAGTTGTCCCTGCTCTTGTAGAATGATGCAATCGGCATTGAAAATGGTGCAGTGAATGAAGAGCTTGAAAAGAAAATGAATGATGCTATCTGTGTCGGGCTTGGTTTGAACGAAGAAGAAGTCAAAAGCTTCCTAGATGAAGTGATTGAGCGGAAAAAGTATTTGTTTCCCCCTGACATACAACCCATGATGGCAAATATTATGTTTATCAGGAAGGAAGTCAGCCATCTTATACGGAAGTTTGGTTACAGCAAAATTGAAATTACTGATGAAGCTCTACCTCCTGACGACAAAGACAAGGAGCTTGTCTATAAGCTGGAGCAAATGGACAGAAATATAACCGACAAAATTGATTATTCTTTATGGGAAAATTCTGTCTTGATATGGAGGAAGAATGTGGTGAACGGTTAGGAAGCTGGCTGAAGAAAAAAGGAGTTGCAGAAGAATACGCTCACGAGTATCCCTTTAACACACAGATATTCATTACCTTTGTTTACCGCTATATGCATGAGGATTTAGTCCTTCTGAAATCAGTACCAGAGGAATATTTTGAAGAATTTTTCTTTGACTATGTCCTGAGAAAGGTAATGGTAATACCTCATGAGTATGTTCTCTTCATGCCCGCCTTAAAACTGTTTTATCAGTTTCTTGCAGAAAAAAAGTACATTGACAATCCAGAACCTGTTTTGGAAATTCTTGATGATATGGAGGAAGAGTTTATAGATGAACTCAGGGAAAGATACCGTTGATTGCTATGGTAGAAACTGTCCTATAAATTCAATGTAGCTTCTGTCGTCATGAGAGTCATAATGAGTTTTAACGGAATCCAGTATGCGGTAAACACATTTCAGACGGGATAGCATATCCTCCCTTGCGCCCACCTTATCCCTGAGCTTAAGAACATTGTCAATGGCGTCTATAATAATTTCCACTTGAGGTAATGGCTCTGTCAGGAACTTGGCTGGCATGTCGAGCTGTGCCTTGCCCATTTCAAGAAGATACTCAAGAGCGGTCTGCACGTCATGGTCTGAATAATAATCGTCTTCCCCACAGACCTTGTAAATTGCAAACTCAATGTTCTGCATGACGTCAAGATACCGGTCTTCATTACCTATAACCGAGTTCATTTCCCGCTCAAAATCAGAAACCTTGTGGGCTTCCTGCTTTTCAGTGAAGTACTGGTTGGACTTGCTAAGATAAAAGCAGTCTGCGGGGCACTCTATTTTCTTCTGCTTATAAGCCCCGCAACACTGGCTACACACTTGCCCCACAAGAGCAGGGCAGTTTCGTTTGCCTTTACGTGAGTTACAGAAAGCGCACTTTGCCATTTAAACCCTTTCCTTTATTGATTCAATAAACTGTCGTATGTCTGGACGGAGATAAATGCTATCAATATCAGCGACCTCACAGAGAGCTTTACAACCTCCTAGTAAAATCCGCTATTCCCCATATAAAGACAAAAGAGATTTGTATCATATCCCATGGGACTCTTCATTATATGCTTTACACTCTGGGAAAAATTTCATGGTTGAAGATTATGATCTTTTTTATCTACCAAGTGCAAGCGTGTTGAAATTCGTTTTTGGAAAAAAGAAAGGATAAAAGAGAAAAGTTTCTCGCTTTTGGAAATTCTGATGTAGGAGATCCGAAACTTCATCTACAGTTTGTAGAAGAGGAAGTGAAAGGCAAAATCTTCTTTTGGTTCTTATCGTAGTATCGTTCATGGATAATGGCCTTTACCTTTTGACGCACTTCCCTAAAGCCCTATGACATAAAGTAAAGAAAGTTAACCCACTCCATTTCACTAAAAAAATCAACTAATTCTATTCCGCCCAGCAGCATATCTTCCTTCTTCCAAATCCACTTGACCATTCCTCTCACACTGAGGTTCTTTGACTCCTTTAAAATATCTATCTCCAGATTAATTGTTGAGCCTTCATCAATGCCTTCCTGGGTGTGGAACCTTATGCCTATCCCTTTACGGCTCACGTTAACAATGCTACATGCCTTCCATTCTTTCCCTTCCCCCTCTATACAATAGCGAGCCTTTAGCTTTGAGGTGGAGTATCGAGTAAAAGTCCTTTTATCAACCATCCATCTCTACCCCTCTATTAATAGCGTTTAGTCTCCTATTTTTCCTTTAAACTGAACGATTAATCTTAACCGCATATTCCTATCCGATGCTAGCTCATTCTAGGCAAATGAGGAATCACTCTTCCTCTTCCTCTTCCTCTTCTTCTTTCCAGTTGTCATAAGCATAATCCAAAAGTTTCCATTTATCCTCAGCATCTATCTCGGTAAATTCTACACCACCTATAAAATTCTTTTCTCCTTTTTGCTCTTTAATCCACCTCACCACACCGGTAGCTTTTATTGGTTCTTCCTTCTTGGGAAACATTATCGCTAACTTTAGTAATGCACCCTCAGATATTTTCTCTTGCAGATACACGATAATACCAATACCGCCACGACTGATATTGGTAACGGTACACCCTTTCCACCCTCTGTCGTTTTCCTTCACATACCGTGCACTCAGCTCTATGGGAAAGCGTTTATATTTTCTTCTGTCTTCTATGCTGCCTCTTTTAACCATATTACCATACCCGTTTCCCCTACATTCTTATGATACAATCTAAACACACTTCTTACTAAGACTTATTTACCACAGAACGGCTTAGGGGTAAAGGAGAAGGTGAAGTAAGGAAATGGATTGACATTGCCAGCGGGCTATGATTTAGAGTAAGGGATACCATTAGAATTCTACCACGGAGCATTTTAGTGAAACCAACATCAACCATAACCCCACTTTCTCAGATGTAGATTCTAAGATGGTGGGATTATTATTTAGGGGAAACCTAACAAGACATCTCAAAATTCAGCTAACCCAACTTCCGCAGTTATTGGGGTATTTTTGTTGTAACTTATTGATATTACA
>CAYYOQ010000279.1:0-3626 GCA_964473235.1 uncultured Thermodesulfobacteriota bacterium
AAATTCTTGCCTATCCACGGTCTTCCCCTTGCGGGAGAAGATCTCACCTCCTGTCCCCGGCAACTCCAGATCAGGATTAAACATACCAAACACACCTTCAGAGGTCTCTACCGGCTCAGTAAAATTAAACTCACCCAGTGTGTCATCCTTCCTGCCTCCTCTTCCCTCCCGCATCATGATAGCCCTCTGAAGATTAACCGAGCGCTCACCTAATTTGTAATAGTCATTCTCACTTAATTCTCTTCCGGTCACTGCGTGATATAGTTGCGCTTCCAGGGTAGGATCCCCCAGGTGATCTTCTGTTTGATCGGTATCGAGTATGGGGAAATAGCGGTCGCACGCGATTAAACTTTCTTTAGCATGCTGACGATTCTGGATTATAAAGGCTGCCTTTGCCTTCCCCTCATAGGTTGAGAAATCAACCGCCTTTTCTCCTCCCCAGAAACGCTTTGCAATTCTCCTTAAATCATCGGTAGTGATAGGCGACATCGCACCGGAGGTAGTATACCAGAGTGCCCACTTGAGCAGCAGGAAGTTAACCTCATGGAGTTGAATAATGGGATTCTTTGCTTCTGTTGCATAAAACAGAGAGGTAATCAGAAACACTCTGGCGCCGTAGGCATCATTTACATACCCAGAGCGGGTTACACGAGCCAAACCTAATTCCTCCATAGCCTTGCCCCTGGCAATTGAGGCTCTCCTAGTGCCTTCAGCAAGCAGTTCACCAAAACCCCTTCTCTTAACTATCTGGTCAACCAGTGACTCAAAAAACTCAAGGCTTCCGATCTTAGAAAGGGGAAGGGCGGTTTCCCCTTCACTCAACACCCCCTTTTTAAAACAGTCATAGAGCCAGTGAATGATATTACTCACTTCTCCGGTACAGAGTCCCATGCGGTCACACAGTGAGGTTGCCAGAAAGGGAATCTCTGTTGACTTTCCGTGATAGAGCAGGTCCCAAGGCATATAAACAAACGCTGAGGCACAGGTCTTTCTAATCTCTACCAACCCCGAGGTGTGTTTGAAGCTCGCCCTCATGCATCCCGCCGGACAGGCGTAACAGGGGGTTGCTTTAATCTTTTCTATCCCCTCAATCATAGGTTCGGTCATGTAGACACTCTCGTGGAGCCCCTTACGTAAAAAGCGTGCCCTCCTATTCACCTCGCTGAGTTTTTCAGGGTGAGCTACGGGAACCTTCTTACTCCCTCTCACCACTACTGCTTTAAGGTTTTTTGATCCCATCACTGCGCCAATCCCATTGGAGAGGGCGCCACCCTGATCAGTAACCGCAATGGCAAAGCGCACCAGGTTTTCTCCAGCAGGTCCGATACATACTACCCGTGCGGTGCTGCCATGGGCTTCTCGTAATTTTTTCATGGTCTCTTCAGTGGTAAGTCCCCAAAGACCACGTGCATCTTTGATCTCCACATGCTCATCCTCAATCAAAAGGTATGAGGGTGTTATAGCCTTTCCCCTGATGATGAGTCCATCGTAGCCTGCATGTTTGAGTGCAGCTCCCACAAATCCCCCGGCATTCCCAAAACCGTACTGATCGGGATAGGAGTGGGGAGACTTTGCACCAATTACCCAGCGAGAACAGGCAGTTGCAGTCGTGCCGGCGAGAGGGCCCGGTACAATCATCAACACATTTTCCGGGTCAAAAGCTCCGCAGGTTCTGGCAACCTCATCCCAGTAAATGCGCGATGCAAGCATCCTTCCCCCAATAAAGTCCTCGGTATAGTCACTGCTCTTAGTGGTATTTGCCCTTCCAGAGGGAAGTTCTACTCTCAACAATCTTCCTGTCCATCCATAGGTCTTTTCCATAACAACACCCCTTTAAAATTAATTTTTAAACTCCAATTCCCAAATTCCAAGATCCTAAATAAATCCTACTGACTTAAATTAAAATGACTACAAAGCTCATCGTGTTAGTTTGATTATTTGAATTTCGCTTAATGTCCCTTCTTAGTTGTAAAAATTACCTCAAAGTGTTTATTTATCAAAAAGTACTATGCAGTCTTAAAAATTTGGTGAATTCACAATGTAATAGGCTTTAATAGCATGAATTACAATTAATTGGGGTCAATAAGGAATTTTGAGATTGTTTGAGATTTGATGCTTAGAAATTGGGACTTATAAATTACAGTCTTCCTCCTCCCGATATTTCAATAATCTGCCCGGTGATAAAAGATGATTCATCTGAAGCAAGGAAAAGGGCACAGTTAGCCACATCGATGGGCTGTCCTACCCTGCCTAAAGGGTAGCGTGAGGCTACGTCCTCCTTAAGCGCCTCCCACATCTCCGGCCCTATGGTGTTTTTAATAATATCTACTTCAATAAGCGCAGGTGCAAGCGCATTCACAGTGATAGTAAACATCCCCAGGGCCATTGCTAAACTTCTGGTAAATGCGAATACCCCTCCCTTGGAAGCGGAGTAGGTAAACTGCATGGGGCTTCCCCGATACACCAGAGAACTCATGTTGACGATCTTCCCATACTGCTGCTCCATCATAATTTTAGCCGCTTCCCGACAACAAAGGATACAGGATTTCAAGTTCACATCAATATTATAGCTCATCTTCTCATAGCTGATTTCGTCTACCCCCGCCTGATTCTCAAAATCCCCTCCCGCGATATTTGCTAGAATATCAAGACGCCCATACTCCTTCTTCACTTGAGAAAAGAGCGCAACAATCTCATTTTCCTTCGTAACATCTGCCGGTATGATACCCCCTCTCCCCCCTTTGTTCACTATCTCTTTTAAAATCTTCTTACAGTTTTCTTCGCTGATATCACTTAAAATGACGGTAGCACCCTCCTCTGCAAATCGCTTAACAATAGCACTGCCTATACCCCCCGATGCTCCTGTAACCAGCGCAATTTTATCTTTGAGTCGCATGTCTTAAACCCCCTTTAAAATTTATGCTTGTACGCTTGCAAGCCTGCACGCAAAATTAAAAGCCCATCCATCTAATAACCTCTTTCACTGGTACTCGCTTTCGAGCAATGGTGTTGAAGGGAGAATCTTTTACCGGGTAACCGAGTGCAACTCCATCCACGATCTCCTTTTCCCCGGGAAGCTCTAAAAATGCTTTGATCTCATCTTGACACGCTGCAACAGAGCTTAGCCAACAGGTACCAAGCCCCTTGGCATGGGCAGCGAGTAAAAAATTTTGGAGGGCAGCCACCGTTGAGTGACGATAGAGGTTGTGCTCTGCCTTGTAGGTAATAAAAAAAACCGCAACCGGTGCTCCATAAAAGGTCAAATTTTTCTGAAAAAGGTTTTTTGAATCTATACCTGCTCTTTTTGCCGCAGTAAATAGTTGCTCAAACGTTTCATTCTTGCGTTCCTCACACGCTTTGGGGATACCATGATAGGGGTCCATTTCTCTCATGCGTTGGGGAAAAGTTTCTACAATAATCTCAGAAATGCTCTTCAGTCTCTCACCTGTAACCACTATAAACTCCCAGGGCTGCTGATTGGTAGGATTGGGAGCCCAAGTGGCGGATTCTAAACATTCCTGAATAACCTTCTTAGAAGGGACCTTCTTTTGAAATACCCTAACACTTCTTCTCGATTTAATTCCCTTTAATAAATCCATTTGATACACTCCTCTCAAAGTGGTTAT
>CAYYOQ010000280.1:0-3620 GCA_964473235.1 uncultured Thermodesulfobacteriota bacterium
TCTTTTGTCGATATCAGGTTGCTAAGGGCCTAATCCCCTATAACTGAGGGATTACGCTATTCCCATATTACTGTGGGCTTTTACATAGTGAGGTTCGAGCGCGAGCGCACGCTTGTAGCTCTCAACCGCCAAATCTAATTTATCAAGTTTACAGTACGCCCCCCCTAAATTATTATATGATTTATAGTGGCGAGGGTTAATCACCAGTGCCCTCTCATATTCGAGCACCGCTTCTCTCAATTTCCCTTCTTTTTCAAATTGTAGTGCATTATTATAATGGGTAGTAAAAAGCTGATCTTCGGTAAGAAGCATCCTTTCTTTTCTTTTGATAGGTTCTACCCCATGGTTCTCAATCTTATTTTCAATCTTCACCAGGGTAGGAGCCACCGGTTCTTCATTAAAAGCTATAGCGGGTTGATCTGTCTCATTTTTTGATGGAGGTGGTGGCCCTCCTGTTCCTTCACCGATTTTCTCTCCATATTCCTTCCCGTCGATCTCGGGTGATACAATAGAGGAAGCCCCTTCTTTAGGAATAGTGACGCTCATAGCTGACGGACTGGGAAGAAGGACCTGAGCACCCCCTTCGCTTTTTTCTTGAGATTCAGTCCACCAACGTGGAGTGTTGCTGGTGTATATGAGCAGTCCTATCCCGATGAGACACATCATCGATGTCAAGGCTAACAGTATAACTTTCCCCTTCAACTTCTTTTTAATAGATATTCCTTTATGCATGACAGGAGGCGAAAATAGCAGCCTGCCCTTACTACTTCCCTGATGCACTGTGTGTTCTAATGCTTTTTCAATCAAACTCATTTTATTGCGTATCCTGAAACGTATTCTAGAGTGTTAGCGGTGGTATTCCCCCTGGACGCCATAATCCCACGGTCGAGCGCCGAAGTGAAACCCCTTTTTGGCAGTATCGAGTGATTCCAACTGCTGTTGAGTTAAGGTCTCTATCTTTTTGCCTATCATTAAGGTAGGGGTGAGCAGAATCACCAGCTCAGTTTTCTGTTTATTCTGTGCGGTATGCCGGAATGCAGCACCGAGGTAGGGTATCTCCCCTAAAAATGGCACCGAGGTAATTTTTTCCTCTACTTTATCTTTTATCAATCCACCAATCACAATCATTTGTCCTTCGTGCACACTGATCACCGTATCAATTTCTCTCACATCAATAATTGGTCGGGTATCTCCCAAACGTGATTTTGCCTCACCCGCGACCTCACTGACGCTGGGATGGATGCACATAGTGATGGTGCCATCAGAGCTTATTTGAGGTGTAACATCCAGCACAATTCCCACCGTGACGGTTTTCGATTCAACATTTTCAATAACCCGTTCTGTGCCATCGAGCACCTGAAGTTCGCTATTAATTTCAAAATATACTTCTTCCCGTCCCACCTTAATCATTGCCTTCTGATTATTTAAGGTACAGAGCTGGGGACTCGAGAGCACATTGAGTTGCCCCTGCCTGGCTAAGGAATCAATGAGGAGATTAAAATACTTGCTGGCGACTCCAATTTGAAATACCCCAAGACCGGGGCTCAAGTTTTGAAGAACCGAGGGGTAGTCAACACCTTCAGGTATATCCCACGGAGTGAGTGTACCTGAAACACCATTGCTGTTGGTTACATACCCCCAATCAATACCCAGCTGATATTCATCAGAAAGCACAATTTCTATGATCTTTGCCTGGATGACCACCTGTCGTTGGATAGAGCCGGATACCGCTTCAAGAAATTCAGCTACCCTTGCCAGCTGAGCAGGATAGGCGGTAACCATGATAATTCCGGAGAGAGGATTTCCGATCAGTTTTCTTCCTTCCTCATCCCCTCTGCTCCACGCACCGCCAACCCTCGACCCTTCAGTGTCCCCAGATTCACTCCCACTAAAGACGATCGTCACCAAACCTTTGCGGATATCATCCCAGAGGTCCGTTTCGCTCTCGCTCTCTATAGAACCTTTGCTCTGCTCTTCCCCATTCTCACTTCCACCGCTGCTACTACTGCTGCTGCTGCTGCCCGAACCATTGTCGTTACCTGTTTGAGAAACCCCGCCGCTCACTTTTAATTCGCCCGTACTTTTTCTCCTGGTGATGGTGTAATCAAGGGTAAACACCCGGGTCGCCATGGTAGGTTTTGAAACTCTTATAGAATTCCCACTTATCTTATGTTCCAATCCTAGGGGAATCAGCAAATGCTCTAAAGCCTCTTCGACCGTCACTTTTTTAAGATCAACCGTAACCTTCCCATCGACATTTGGGTCTACTATGATATTTTGACTAGTCTCTTTTGAAAGTGCGATCAAGGTCTCCTGGATATCAGCATTCTTCAAGGAGAAGCTCAGGAGCTGTCCAGCTTTTTCTATAGGAAGGCTTGCCTTTTCCTCACCTTCCGTTTGGGTGATAAAGATCTCTTGTAAGTCATTCAATGGCTTCGAAGATGGCCCGAGAGGCGGAGAGGAAGGGGAATCGCCCTGCTTGGGCGAAGTGGCGCAACTTGTTACCATAAAACTTACTAGCACCATTACCCATGCACTACTGATGAAGTATCCTCTATGAATCATCCTTTTACTCTTCATCGCTGCCCTCTTTAACTGAGATTGTGATAGGGGATTCTTCCATCACTAGTACCCGTTGATTTTTACCCATGGCTACTACCACCTTGCCCCTATCAATTTTTATGATCTGTTCACCACCAATCCAATCGCCTTCGGTCACCACCGTGTGGTCAATAATCGCAACTCTTTGATGGTACCCTATCAGGATCCCTTGAACAGTAGTCGTTTCTTTCCGTTCATCCCCCTCTTTCTTCGCATCGCTGTGCTGGGGTGCGGACTCTTCCTCTAGGGTTAAGAAAGGATTACGTCCCCACGGTGTGCTTTCCAAAGCCATCATACTTACCGTATCTACGATCACCGAGGGTTTAAAGGGTAAAGGAACCGGAGTACTATTTCCCTCTGTGCCCTTCCGCTCACTATCTGAGGGGAGTGAGGCAAAGGCAGTTTCAACCCCGCTCGTCCCTTGGTCGTATAATCGTGCATTTCCTCGATGAGCAAAAAAGCGTATGTTATAGATGAGGGCGATCACCAGCGTGATACCTACCAAAGAAATGAACAATCTGTTCTTAAGCATCCTGCCTTCCTTCTGAATAAAATGCGTTGAGGGCGATCTCGACTTCCATCAAAGGCAGTTTTCTCTCAATGGTAATTGATTCTACCTCAATGATCCGAGGCAGAGTGCTTATCCCTTTTAAGAAATCAGCTAAATCTTGATACCTGCAGTGGAAGGTGGTGCGAAGTGAAATTTGATTGAGCGTGATCCCTTCCCCCTCAATTCCCTGGGTGAAGGACGAAGTGGAAGCTCCCAGACTAGGATCAGAAGCACTACCGGTTACTGTAGCAGCATTGAGAGCGGAGCTCTTCTGGCTCGAAGAGTGTTCCGCGGTAGTTGCCATAGAGAATGAGATATCATAAATAGAACACTCTTGAGCAATGTTGGCGATATCCTTTACCAGTACTAGGAGCCCTCCCTCAGGGGGAATACCCTTTGAAAATTTTTCTCTCATTTCACTCCTTGTCCTTTTTTCCTCTTCGGTGAGCGGGGCACACCGTGCTTGTAG
>CAYYOQ010000281.1:0-3614 GCA_964473235.1 uncultured Thermodesulfobacteriota bacterium
CACCACATTCTTTACGAAGGGAAAATTGTCTATTCGGAGACCAACGACAAATTCAAACAGGATCAAGAAGTTCAAAAGAGATATCTTGGGATTTAATACTAAGTTTAAAATTAAAGATGGCAGAGAGAAAGGAGGTGAAATTCAAACAAAGGAGTTGGAGGCGAAAACCGGAAGTTGAACTCTAAGCACAAAGGAGGTGCGCCATGATTAAGAGAGGGTCAATGGTTATCCTTGTTTTATTGGGTGTTTTATTCTGGTTGGTCTGCCCAGTGAAAGCGGCAGACACCGTAAAGGTGGGCGTGGTCACTGTACTCTCCGGACCGCTTGCTACGATTGGCAATGGAGAGGCGTGGTCTGCCGAGATGGCTGTCAATGATTTTGGTACGGTTTTAGGGAAAAAGATTGAATTTATAAAAAGGGATCATGCATACAATCCGGGCGTTGCAAATGAAAAGGCAAAGGAGCTTTATGAGAAAGAAAAGGTGGATGTTATTGTTACTTGTCCCAATAGTGCCGCAGCTCTTGCAATAGCCCAGCAGGCCCTTTTACATAAGAAGCCTTTTATGTCCACTTCAGCAGGAACCACTGATCTCATCGGGAAGCAGTGTAACCGGTATGTCATCAAATGGAATTATAATGACTATATGCTTGCGACCACCGTGGGTCTTTGGGGCGCAGAACATCTGGGCAAGAGATGGTATACCATTACCTCGGACTATGCTTGGGGGCACGATTTGTTAAAGCATTTTACCGCTGCCCTGAAGAAGAAAGGTGGGATTCATGTAGGGAACGATATGGTTGCCTTACAAACAGCAGATTACAGTCCATATATTCTTAACGCAATCAAGGCAAAGCCTGATGTCTTAGTGCTCCTGAACGTTGGACCCGATACGGTTAACTCCACTAAGGCGGCAGCACAATATGGACTTAAGAAAACCTGCAAGATCGTCCATGCATTACTGTTTGAGCCCAATATCAAAGGAGCAGGTCCTGAGATTTTTGCTGATGATTATGTTGGTGGGTCGTGGTATTGGAAGGTGGATAATCCCGGAGCGAGAGAATATGCTGATAAGTATCTGAAGAAATATGGTGAGCGACCCCATTTTATGGCTGCAGCGGCATACAGCGCAACTTGGCAATACCTTGAGGCCGTCAAAAGAGCAGGGACAACCGATCCCGAGGCGGTTATTAAGGCATTAGAGGGGCACACTTTCAGGGATATGTTTGCCAATCCAGGTTACATCAGACCTGAGGACCATATGCAGGTGGCAAAGTCCTACCTCTTAAGGGCAAAACGGCCCGAAGAGATTAAAGAAAAGGATGATTATTTTGAAATCGTTGGTAGTTTACCTGCGGAGGAGGCCTATGGACCGCCAGGGCTATTTGGCTGCAAGATGACAGGATTTTAGTTTAAGGGAAGGGGTGAGAGTAAACCCCGCACCTCGTAAAGCCCGTTCTTCATAACGCGAATATAAGGGTGGATCAAAATATCTACCACAAAGAAAGCCCGGTGTTTGAACACGGGGTGCGGGGTAAAGGCTCTTGCCCCCAACCTGTTTTAAAAAATTAAGTATATCTTTTAGAAATAGAATAATTATGGATTATCATTTTATTCTCATACAGCTCTTTAATGGTCTTATCCTGGGATCGATCTATGTTCTATTGGCTCTTGGCCTCACTGTTATCTTCGGAACACTTGGTGTGGTCAATTTTGCACATGGCGCCTTATACATGCTAGGAGCTTACGCTGCCTATAGCATTGTAACGCTGTTAAATCTTCATTTTATTGTAGCTATCCTCATATGTCCTATCATCGTGGGCATCATTGGTATCCTATTAGAAAAATTTCTTATCAGCAAACTCTATAAACTTCCTCATTTTTACAACCTACTCCTTACATTCGGAATAATGTTTTTTATCCAGGATGCCACTAAAATAATATATGGTCCTGAGGGGGAGCCCTTTAATATTCCAAAATTCTTGGACGGAGCCGTCAATTTGGGTTTCGTGGTCTATCCGAAATACCGCCTATTTATTATTCTCATTACAGGGTTTTTGGCATTGGGAGTTTGGCTCTTCATAGAGAAGACAAAGTTGGGCGCAATCATCAGAGCAGGGACGGATGATAGCGAGACGGCGGATGCCTTGGGGATTAATATCTCCAGGACATTCACTCTTGTTTTTGGCATGGGAGCAGCTCTGGCAGGACTCGCAGGGGTCATAGCGGCACCTACTCAAGATGTCCAACCGCTAATGGGGATGAATTTTCTAGTGGAGAGCTTTGTGGTTGTGATTGTCGGCGGGATGGGAAGTATCGGAGGTTCCATTCTGGCCGGACTTATCGTTGGTGAGCTGGTAACCCTTGGGATAATCTTTTGGGCACCTATGTCAACCACGTTAGTCTACATTTTTATGGCCATTGTCCTTATCTTAAGACCAAGGGGTCTGATGGGCCGAGCAGCATTTTTTGAATAGATAAGATGAATTTTATGAAAATAAATGATAAATATTTATTTCTGATTATTATCTTTGCCGTCTTATTCTTACTGTTCCTTCCGTTCGTAACTCCTTATAAGGCGCTGGCAAGCCAGATGTTAGTTTTTGCCATATTTGCAATTGGATATGATATTGCTTTCGGTTATACCGGTTTATTATCTTTCGGTCACGCCGCTTTTTTCGGGCTCGGGGCCTACGGTACAGGCCTAAGTCTTATTCATCTTTCAATACCAGCGCCTCTTGCTATTCTGATTGGTGTCATCATTGGTCTCCTGATAGCTTTTCCTATAGGCTATCTTTCTATCCGCCGCCGCGGGATCTATTTTGCCATGGTCACATTAGCCTTTGCCCAGATGGTCTATTTCATCGCTTTCAAATGGAGGTCATTGACAGGCGGGGATGACGGTCTCCACGGCGTACCTCGACCTCCATTAGGTCCCATTAATTTGAGTTCAGAGCTTGTCCTCTACTACTTCATCCTGTTTTTTTTCATTGTGTCAGTTATTCTGGGAATTCGAATCATTAACTCACCTTTTGGGAAAACCTTAGAATGCGTGAGAGAGAATGAAGATAGGGCAAGAAGCATCGGCTACAACCCAACAAGGTTCAAACTCATCTCCTTTGTCATCTCGGCCTTCTTCGCTGGATTGGCTGGAGGTCTTTACACGCTATTACAAAATTTTGTCCCTCTCTTCACCCTTGGTTTAGATACATCCGGAGATATCGTATTGATGACTCTGATCGGTGGAATGGGTACCTTGTATGGCCCGATTATGGGAGCCATGGCTCTTATATTTCTAAAAGATCTGTTAAGTACATATACAAATATTTGGCCATTATTCTTAGGTCTGTTATTTGTGGTTTCGGTAATGACTTTCAGAAAAGGTGTTTTCAAAGAGCTAAAAGAGAAACTTCTAAAATTTTGAGAAGCCTTCCAGATCATAAAGCTGTTAAGGTATTAAAAACTATTCCCAATAAGATTGAAGAGAGTTCTATTAATGGATGGGTGACCTTAAGATAAGAAGATTGGGAAGAAACCGATCAAAGTTTTGAAGGAGATTCCGAACGCCCGAGCGGAGTAGGGTTGGACGATCCGTTATGGCTTGAAGGAAAGGGTG
>CAYYOQ010000282.1:0-3609 GCA_964473235.1 uncultured Thermodesulfobacteriota bacterium
TTTTTCTACCTCAGCGAGCCATGCGTGGCTAGGAGTAATTACGCACTCAGATCGCATTGCACTCTCCTTCTCTAAAAGGAGCAAAAAGATGGCCCCATTCATGAAAAATAAATAATTCTTTTGTAAGGTTCCATGAAAAAGGCAGGATAGTTTCCTGCCTGAGTCTAAAGAACTTGCTTATTACTATTAATAAAAAATAGAAAAGGGTTCTTCTTATATCTCCAGCCAGGAATCAGAGTAGAGAGATTTCCCCATTAACACTCTCACCGTTTTCAGATAATGCTGCTGTTGCGTGGGAAGCGCTTTACTCTCCACCTCCCCTCCCGCCATCACCTTGCTCACCAGCTCTACAAGCTCTGGGTGTTCACCCCGGCAGAGTGCCATCAACTCCTTATCATAGGCATCTACAATCGCCGAGTAGAGCCCCTGTTGGTAGAGCATGAGCAGATAGGCTCGATTGAGAAAAGGCCTCAGCTTGTCCGGCGTTCCATTGGAAACATTGGAGAGACCCACCACCGACTTACAACCGGGAGCCAAGTCCTTAAGCATCCCCATAAACTCTGTACAGGCAATCACCTGATTGATCTCTCCCTTTACCGGAGTCGCAATGGGATCGATGAAGATATCCTGGCTGGGGATCCCCTTCTCGTTGGCCTTGTAGACTAAATCTACTGCAAGCGCCGCCCGCTCATTTACATCGCGTGGCATCCCCTCAGTACCCCACAGCAACCCTACCATTTGGGCACCATACTTTTTTACTAACTCAAGTCCCGCATCAATACGGTCTGCCTGACAGGAGACTGAATTGACCAGGGGCTGTCCCCCCTTCTTGTGGGCTTTAAGTCCTGCTTCCATGGCCACGGGATTGGTGGTGTCAAGCGAGAGGGGGAGAGCAACCACTTCATGGATAGTTTTCACCAGCCACTCCATCATTTCGTCGCCTCCCTTGCGGGCAGGTCCAATATTGACATCCAGAAAATCAGCCCCTGCCTCCGCCTCTGCCACTGCCATTTCCTGAATGGGCTTGGCGTTCTTCTCCTTCATGGCGGGTCCAATGGTCTTGGACATAATATTAATGCTCTCTGCAATGGTTACCGTTTTCACTTTTTTCACCCTCCATTTCTGTTTTCTCTGCTATGCTGCTTTCCAATTCTTCAAATAGGGAGTCAAATAGGCAGCCTCCCTAGGACCTATCTTAATATTCCAACCCGGCAGTTCTTCCTCAAGTTCCCCACTGATGGAAGCTGCTGCCCCAGGTATTACCAAGCTCTTGTGCTTAATGCGATCCCCGATCCCGCACTTTTTCACAAAAGGTCCAATCGCATCGGCGACAAATTTACCTGCTGCCCACGCAGTGAGCACTGAGAGCCCTTCGGTATCCTTGATCAAGAGCCAACAAGGAACCCTGCTGGACTCCACCTCACCTGAAACGATAAAATAGGTAAGCGAAAAGTTTGAGGTAATGATGACCGGGGATTCTTCTTTAGGATTGTTAATCTCATAGATACCTTCTGTAGTAGCCATCGGGCGCTGGGGATCGGTGTAGATGTTCATCCTCTCCACCAGGAGGGGAAAAAGTGCATGACCTTCAAGATCTGAGAGCACAATGATGCCCGCATACTTAGCAACCAAGGTGCCTGCAATGAGCACTTCTTTCATGGGATCCGCAGTTATCTCGCAGGGAAAGGTAATGGTAGGAAACCCCAGAGGACGAACATTATTTAAGGCAGCCCTACGAATTATTACCTGATCCTCAAAGAGCTGCTTTACATTACGTGCCCCTGAATCAATCACTAAATCCTTTAGGCCCATCTCGGTAAGCCTGCTGGTGAGTGCTGCAACTTCTTCCAGAGTGTTTCCATAGACGGCGAGCGGACATTTCTTTTCTTTGGCAAGCTTCCCCATGGCATCGAGGTTATCCTTATCAGCAGCGTAGAGGAGCGGTCTATCCTCAGCACAATGGCTGAGCGCTTGAGCGAGCACCTCTGCGCTCCGTGAGATCAGGATAAACTTTTTCACCCCGGCATTCTTGGCCTTTTTCACCAGGGTCTCCATTGTGCCTGCGTCTCCGTTGTCTGCTTTTAAGGCAATAAGATCCGGCTTCAAGGTAAGCCCCACCCTCTCATACCTCAGATCGCAGAAGCTTTTCAGCCGTCGTGTCACCTCTTCATCGCTCATCGCATCGGTTATCATCACCGCAATACCAGTAGGATTAAGGAAGGTTTTCTCATGGCGAAACAGTACGGTTTCTCCTCCGACCTTAAAGGAGTCTTCACCAGAGCTAATCTGCACCACCCTGATGGGCGGAGCTGCTGCCTCTTCTAGCTTTGTCTTCGCCTCCTCAGAGACATAAGGACATAGGGAGAGTTCAACCTGTCTTGCGGCGAGTTTCATGGCAAAGGCCAAACAGGTGGGTACCCCGCACTCACCACAGTTGGTCTTTGGCAAAAATTTAAAAATCTCAATTCCCGTAAGTGCCATTCCTTCCTCCTCTCGCCAATGAGGCTGTGTTGCAATAGGGGAAAAAGTCATTCCGAACGAATGTGAGGAATCTTAAGTGCTTGATTCTGCTATGCTCAAGATTTCTCGGATTCCCTCGAAATGACAAAAACATAAATTGTAACACAGCCTCAATGTCATAAGATTACTCTTTAGCACGTTCCTGCTAAACGATAGGTTCCATGGAAAGGGCAGGATGTTTTTTCTCCTTAAGGAAAAGGAGGATTTCATCTTCAGTCACGCCCACCGTTTCATCGGCAATCATATCGACAAAACCTTTTATCCCTGCTTCTTCCCCCCGCTTTTCCAATTTCTCTCTCAGCTCTTCCTTAAGTTGCCTGGGCATCCACACCAACCGTTTGATACCGCCATCTGCCTTGAGGAACTTTTTAGAACAGATGTAGTGTTTACTGTGGCCTATAAAACCAGGGGTTACATTCCCTCCACCCACGGAACCGGCAAGTGTGGTAAACTTCATCCCGCAGGGGGTGGTATCTCCGCGAAAATCGCGATCCACCGTCATCACCCCGTTACACTTGCTCAAGACCGCAGCGATACATTCGAAACACCCGCAGGAGGTCATGGGGCTGCGCATAATAGAGTAGGCGCTTACCTCAGTCACCTTGCCCCTAGAGGCTTTAGCCACAAACTCATTCACCCCTTTCCACTGACCAAGGCTCGGGTCAAGTACCTCTCCCTTTTGAATGGGCTGGTTGGGCCCTGTAGGATTGATCTCGTTTGAAGCTTTGCAGTCCAGCCAGTTGTAGGCACCACAAAGGCCCGTCCGTTCGGGTGTCACTACACACACATGAGAGGGGGCAAAGGACTGACAAAGGGTACAGGAATAGTAGATCTCTTCATTCTCATCGGTCATGCCTGCAATGCGCTCATCGCGTGTTTTAAAGGCCTTCCGGGCCTTCTCTGTAATCTCCTTTACCTTATCTTCCTTAGTGTAAAGTGTAACCTGCACTTTATCTAAAATACTACCAAAGTCTTTATGGAACATGGCGTGGATGATGGTTCCTATGTGCTTTAAACTAAACCCTTTCTCCACTGCCTGCGTGGCCACTCTCAACCAGGCAATGTCCCTCTGCCCTATGTGCATCGCTC
>CAYYOQ010000283.1:0-3574 GCA_964473235.1 uncultured Thermodesulfobacteriota bacterium
CCCCTTGACGGTTCTGCAAATGTATCCCACGGTCTGCCCGTCGGTTTTCTCTTCGGCATTGCCAAGCGCAATCTCGATGGTCCTGAAGACGGACACCTGCGCGCAGGCAAAGACTACATTGTTGCCGGTATGTTTGTCATTCCCACCGGGACCTTTACCCTCGCACTGCGGGAGGCAGGCACCTGGCGATTCCACATTGACGAAACGATGAGCTATGTAAAACCCGTCCGCATGATTCTGCCGGAGGATACCAGCACCTGGGAACTTTCGTTTAACGAAGCCAATCGGTACACTTTTGACCAGGGAGTCCAAAACTGGATTGCAAAAAACGAAAACAAATACTCGTTCAGATATCTCGGTGCACTAGCAGGAGATTTCCACCGTCTTCTCTCCAACGGTGGCATGTTCATGTATCCTGCAATCGTTAATCACCCCAATCCCCAAAAGAATCGACCTCAGGGTAAACTAAGACTCATGTATGAGGCATCTGTCGTTTCCTTTATGTGCCGAGAAGCTGGCGGACACTCAGTAGATGAAACGGGCACCCCCATTCTTGATATAGATCCGAAAAAACCCCATCAGCGCACCGCCCTCTATGTCGGCTCAAAACCACTGGTCGACGATATAGCCAAAGTGCTTCGCAAATAGTACCATCTTGCAAGGCAGGTCGGGCTAAGTGAACTGATGAATAGGATGGAATGTGAGATATGGGATTAAGAATTATGAATTATCAATTACTGATTATGGATTTAGTTTCACATCGCATCCCCTCTGGTCTTGCAGTGATGCGGCAGTACCGGGACAAGGTTCTCAATCAGCACTCCGAAGATTTTAGGGTTTTCGGAGCATCTGAAAAGGAGACCTTGTTCTTCGGCTTCCGGCTGGAAGAGTGATTTAGCTATTTCAGCATTATAGGTGGGGGGATTACTATAGATACGTTATGGGTTGTGGGTTGCGCGTTACGAGTTTACGGGTTAAAATGGTCTAGGAGCTTGATAGCTTGCGAGCTGGTTAGCTGACAGCCGTGTAGGCCCTTTTGATTATTGTAATGTGCGATATGAGATGAACTTATGTAATTCCCGAATTCATCATTCCCTTTTTTGTATTAAATAGATAGCGAGCAAGAGTCCACTCATTAAACTGAGGATACCAGTAATGAAACAGCTGTTGAAAGTTCCTAGAAGAGGTACTAGCAAGGTTCCGGTTAGTAGCGCACCGAAACATGCCCCCAGATGATCAAAGGCATCTACCCATCCCGCCACTGTTCCTACCTCCTCCTGGGTGATGACAATTCTACTCACCAGGGGGAATTCCAATCCGGTTAACCAACCAGCCCCTGCCACCAATAGCATAAAGAGATATTCAAGCCCTGGAGCTATGATACTGCTCCCGGTGTGAGATGAAACAAATTTGATTATAAAAGGGAGAGTTATGGAGTAAAGGCAGATTAAAAATTGAATGGTGATTAATATCCTTACCCAATTTCTTTCCCTTTTTTCAATGAGAAGGTTCATACAATAGCCCCCCAGAGATAACCCCAGCATAAATAGTGCTACAATCAGCCCCACCTTTTGGTAAATGTAGCCATAGATATTCTGGAAGGAAAACATAAGGATTATCTCAAGCGCCATTCCGGCAAAACCGGTAGTGGTTATAACTAGTAGGCTATTGAATTTCAAGTGATGGGGTAGCCTCTGCCGACTGAATAGCACATATACTACCCTTATGAAAAATAAGATTAGGAGGGGGATGGCATACCAGGTGAATCGGTCAGAGAGGTGTTTAAAAATATTACCTTCACCTTTTTTCCCGGAGAATATCTGCCAGAGAACCAGGTTGTAAAAGTAGGTTATAGGTTGAAAATCGGTATTGATTTTCAAGCCACTCTTTTTTTCGAAAGAATGTTTTATAAATGTTACCTGTTCTTCGGGAAAGAGCATTTCAAAATGGTAGGGTGTGAAGTATTCTGATAGGATGTGACGGCTACTGAACCTCTGCCCTAAAATTTTAGTGTCGGTGGTAAGTATATGGGGCGAGGTGCTGGCAAAGAAATAATTCTTTTCTCCGGGGGCAATTATGATAAAGGGGAATACCTTTTTGAGGGTATTATAAATGGAGCCTGCATAGAAGCCCACTTCCTCTCCAACATAGGTGACGGCAGAAGTAATACCTGTTACTACTATACCACCCTCATTAAGTCTTTCTTTGACTTCCTTAAAAAATTCTCGCGTATAGAATCGGTTAATCATAGCAGTGGAGGGGTCGGGGAGATTTAAAATCACCATATCGTATTTTTCTTGAGTATTTTTAATATAGTGCCTGCCATCGGCATAAAAGACCTTAACCCGATCATCCTTTAGAATATTTGAGTCTTCCGGAGATAAGAAGGGGAGGGATGCTTCGATCAGCTTAGGGTCAAGTTCAACGTAGCTCAAAGAGAGGATAGGATATTTGAGGGTTTCTTGAATAATGCCTGTGATACCACCTCCAACCAGGAGAATTTTTTGCGGATGGGGGTGTTGGGAGAGGACAAAATGGGTATAGACAGCGGACTGGTAGGGGTCAGGGAAGGAGAGAACATACTGTCCATTACTAAATAGGCTATATTGACCTTCTTTCTCAGCAACCACAATATTTTGATAAGGTGAGTTCAGGGAAGCTATCAATTCAAGATGGTTGTGGTATGCATCCCATCTCTTTTTTACTAAAAAATTGTCTAGATGACCACTTTTCCCAGAAAAAAAGAGGAAAGCCAATGGGAGCGTAATAACCAGAAAAAAGATCATGATAACCCTGGTTAATTTATTTTGGTTTAATAAACATAAGGTTATACCGTTTAGCACGATGAGAAGAGAAATAGAGGTAAGGGTTTCATATGGTTTTAGGTGCGGGATTAGATAGAAGGTAAGCAGTATACCACCAGCGAAACTTCCAACTGCCTCTACAATATAGACCCATCCAATGGTTTGGGCTTTGCCCTTTATTGTTCCACTGGCCAGTCTGCAGGAAAAGGGGAAGATTATGCCAATCAAGAAGCTAAAGGGTAGTATAAGGAGGAAGGTGCTCATCACAAGGGGTATCAGGCTGATATATTCTCCTGGCGGTATATGGAGACTTTCCCTTATAGTGCGGATTAAGTAGATTTGAAACAGGGGAGATACGCAGATAATTAGTTGAAAAGTCATAAATACATGAAATACTTCTTTAACTTTTTCAATTATCCGTGCACCTAAACCAGCTCCCAGCGAGATACCGATGAGCCAGCTCGCAAAGATGATACCTAAACACAGTTCATTACCCAGAAATACCACTATAAACTCTCTTATAAGAGAACCTGGGCTACCATTGAATAGCAGCCTATCAAAGCGAAGGTGAGAAATAATGATATTATTGGAAGACTTACCATATTCACTTTTTTAAAAAGGTAGTAATTATAGTTATATTTTTATATTTCATATTTAAAGAAAAGAGTACTTGACATATTTTTTAAAACATGATAAAAATAGAAAAGTTTTAAGTTACCAATTGTCAATCGGTAACTTAATTTTTTTTAAGAGATAAAAAAATTCAATTA
>CAYYOQ010000284.1:0-3572 GCA_964473235.1 uncultured Thermodesulfobacteriota bacterium
ATACTCATTGAGCACCAGCAGCATCATGGTGCAGGCCCTGTTGATATCGGTGATGCTTTGCTTCATCTCCACCAATGCCACGGTGAGCCCATTTTCGCCGGCAGTTTTTGCAGCCATTAATCCTGCAGGACCCGCGCCTACCACTATCAGATCATATACCTTTGCCATGGAAAACACTCCTCGCTCACGTATGGTTAAAGCATCACATAATAAATTATTTATTCTCTAAATGCAACTACTATCATACCGGCTTTCTTTTCTTCTTCGCGAAAGTGTACCAATGGATTTTTCTTTAAAGTTTTTAACGTAAATGCTATAAAAACCCTGAACTATTTAGTGTGAAAGGGAAAATATGTCAGCACTCACTGAAATAATTCAAAAGAGACGAAGTGTAAGAAGATTTAAGGATGGTACACTCGATCGTGCTACCATCGTTTCGATTGTTCAGGCAGCCCAGCGTGCTCCCTCAGCCTGCAATGCACAGCCCTGGAGATTCGTTGCGGTGACTGATAACACTCTCATCCATGCGCTCGTTGAAAAGGGATTGGGTGGTGTAGTGTCCAATAAGTGGGCCGCAACTGCACCAGCTATTATCGTAGGGTGTGCTGAGCGCAACGTGCTCACCCACTACCTGGGAGAAGCAGTCAAGGGGATCCACTATCACCAGATTGATCTCGGTATTGCCCTGGAACACATGGTGCTCCGTGCAACAGAAATGGGCCTGAGTACCTGCTGGATTGGCTGGTTTAATGAAAAACAAATAAAAAAAATACTTAACCTCCCCATGGGCTGGAAGATAGTTTCCCTCCTCGCCCTGGGGTATTCCCAGGAAGAAGAGAGTCTTCCCACGCCACGTCTTGATCTGGATAAAATTCTTTTCTTTAACAGGATTGCCTAAGTCCTTCGATTCATAAATTCGGTTACGAATTTATTTACTCAGGACTTAGTGCTGAGTGAGCCATTGCTCATAGAAATTCCCCCAAAATACGTTGCGGTAATTGCGAATCGAAGCGCTAAGCAAGCAATCATTCCGGGTGCAACCAATGCAAAAAAGGATTCTCTTAATTAAAATAGCACTGGTAGTTATAGTAACCTTAGTTTTTATTTCGCTCTTGGAAAGGCAGTTATGGTGGCGCCTCCTTTTCTCACAAAAATATTTATTTTATCTCTTTACTACTATTCTCGCTATTGCCTTTTTATATCTGAAAAACGTTTCCTCTCTTGTGAGAACCATTACCTTACTCACCAGCTTCGTTCTTTTCGGCATCCTCTTCAGCATTCACCCCAGCCCCCTGTGCGCTTTCACAAAATCATTCATACACTATTTGTCGAGGGGATTCGTTCCCCCACCCATGATAGTCATGGCGGGAATCATGATTCTTTTTACTGTAGCAGGTAACAAAGTTTTTTGCGGCTGGATCTGTCCTCTGGGAAGTGTGCAGGAAGTCATCTACAATCTCTCCCGATTGATAAAGAAATTTAAGATCCCCTTTTTCATCACCAACGCTACTCGCTTTTCATTCATCGCAGTCTTCCTCATATTTGCCTATGGCTTCAGAATCAATATTTATAATCTCTTTAACCCATTCGAGCTTTTTCACTGGCAGCTTCATCGCTATATCCTTATCGTGCTATCCATGGTGCTCCTGGCGAGCCTCTGGTACTACAGACCATACTGTCAGTTTATCTGCCCCGCAGGTCTCATCACCTGGATTTTTGAACAGATGAGCCTGTTTAAAATTTGGAAGAATCAAGAAAAGTGTACCCGCTGCAATAAGTGCCTCAAAGAGAGTCCCTGCACAGCCATTGACGGGATTATTCAAGACCACACCGTTACCCCTGATTGTTTTGCCTGCGGCAAATGCATCGAGAGCTGTCCTGAGGATGCGCTCTCGTTTTCTTTGAGACCACGCTGAGGGGATAAAAATAAATACCCCGACATGAATGGCGGGGCTTTCTAACGGATAAAAACAAAAGGCTCTTAAACCTTAACAGGGTTTAAGAGCCTTTTGTAAACCTATAGTACCTGCTAACTCTACTTCTTTAAAAACTCATCTATTATCTTTTGAAACTCTTCCACCGGTTTTGCACCTACTACCTTCTTTCCATTGACAAAAACGGTAGGTGTTCCCCTCACCCCTAACTGCCCAGCAGTTTGTATATCCTCATCTATTGCTGGTTTAAAACGATGGCTCTCCAGGTCGGTATTAAACTTAGTCATGTTAAGCTTTAACTCCTGAGCGTATCCTTTTAAATTATCGATACTAATTTTTCCCTGATTTGCAAATATCTTATCATGCATCTCCCAGAACTTACCCTGAGCACCTGCCGCCATAGCAGCCTCGGCTGCCCCTATAGCATCCTTATGGAAACCTAAGGGAAAGTGTTTAAAAACTATCTTTACATTTTGAGGATTGTTCTTCATCAGTTGATCTATGGTAGGCTGCACTCTCTTGGAGAAAGGACACTGGAAATCGTTATATGCAATAAAGGTTATTGGGGCATTTTTAGGTCCCTTAACGGGTGAGGTGCCAACAGGTACTGTATATATTTTATTGGGATCCTCCTCTACCCGCTTCGCCTCTTTCCTTTCATCCTTAACACTGGTACCCCATTTAAATGGAATTGCTTTCCCACTTAACTCCTCATCAACAATTTTAACAAAACTTTCTAATGGCTGTGCCCCACTTAAAAATCTCCCATTGATAAAAAATGCGGGAGTACCGCTCGCACCAACCTTGGCGGCTTGCTGTAGTTCACCATCTACTTGTGGTTTGAATTTATGAGAGGTCAAATCGGCCTTGAACTTTTCCACATCGAGCCCTAACTTTTGTGCGTGGTCTAATAAATTTTCTTCTTTGAGCTGATTCTGGTTTTCAAAAATAATATCGTGCATCTCCCAGAACATTCCCTGAGCCCCCGCAGCGAATGCTGCCTCTGCCGCGAGTGGCGCATCCTTATGAAAAGGGAGGGGGTTCTGTTTATACACATGTTTTACCTGCTGGGGATACTTCTTGATAATATCCCCAAGGGTGGTCTGCACCTTTTTAGAGAAGGGGCACTGAAAATCGCTGAATTCTATAATGGTGACCTTCGCATCCTTGGGTCCCCTATAAGGTGATTCCCCCACCTCAACCTGATAGCGGGTAACCTTTTTTCCCTCAGCATCCTGAAGAGTTTTTAAAACTTCATCCATAGATTTTCCTGCTTTAATAAGGGGGATAATTTCATTTATCATTCCCTTTGCTACCTCTTGCTGCTCTTTACTCATGCCCGTAAGATCAACCTTCAACGACCCTTCCGGTGCTTCAAGCTTAGTAACCTTTTTCATCGTGCAGCCTAAAACCAAAGTAACCATCATTCCCAAGATCATCAATTTCTTATTCATCTCTCTACATCCTTTCTTCTAAAGTTGTTTTTGTTTTACACTCGTGCAAGATCACGAGTAACCCTGATACCACCTTCACCTACATGTATCTGCCATAAATAAAAATCTTTTGCAAGATTTATTTTTCAACTATTGTAAACGACTAAAGAAAGTTGTCATTGCGAGGAGTCCTTGATAATGCCGG
>CAYYOQ010000285.1:0-3569 GCA_964473235.1 uncultured Thermodesulfobacteriota bacterium
GAAGAGTTCCTTTAAGTAAACGTTCTTTATTTAATGGGAGATAATTTTTATGAAGTTCAAGTTTGAGTTTGACGAGGCGATGTGGAAAAAGGCAGCATTCTGCGCTCGCTGTGGTACCTGTAGAACGGTACACGCAGAACAGATCGTGGGACATGAAACAGGTTTGCAGTGTCCCTCAGGAACCAACTACTTCTTTGAGTCCTACTACCCTTCGGGGCGCAACTATACAGCACTTGCCATCCAGCGAGGGCAGCTCGACTGGTCGGACAAAGTGCTGGATGTGATTTACTCCTGCACCACCTGTGGGTTTTGCCAGTATACCTGTGAGCGCACCAATGTGCTTCAGCCCACCGATATCATCCGCTGGATGCGCGCTAAGGCGGTTGAGGCAGGGGTTGGCCCCCTACCAGCTCAGCGGGTGATTATCCAGAATCTTGATGCCTACGATAATCCTTGGGGTCAACCGCGGTCACGTCGCACTAACTGGACACGCGGTTTAGGATTTAAGATAAAAGACCTCTCCAAGGGGAAGGAGAAGGCTCAGGTACTCTACTATCCTGGCTGCACCTATGCTTATGACCCAAAGATTACCGAGAACATTAGAAACATTGCCAGACTTCTGCATGAGGCAGGAGTGGATTTCGGCATTCTGGGTAATGAAGAGAAATGTTGTGGTTCAACTGCCTTCAACCTGGGCTTTGTAAAGGTGCTTGAGAAGTATGGAGCAGATAATATAGAAACCTTTAACAATCTAGGCATAAAGACCATTATCACTCCGTGTGCAGGATGCTACAACACCTTGCGTAATGTCTATCCTCAACTGGGAACCTGTAGCTTTGAAGTCAAGCACAGTGTAGTCGTGCTCGCTGAGCTGATCAAGCAGAAAAAGCTCAAACCCACCCATCGTATCAACGCCATCGTCACCTATCACGACCCCTGCCACCTGGGGAGACACGGAAAAATCTTTGACGCCCCTCGTGAAATATTAAAATCTATTCCGGGGCTCACCCTGGTTGAAATGAACCGTATCCGGGAATACTCTTTTTGCTGTGGGGGAGGTGGAGGGGTTAGGACCGGAAAGCTTGAGTTTGCCTTAGCTACTGCCAAGAGGAGGATTAAGGAAGCAGAAGGAACGGGAGCCACGCTTTTAGCTACCGCCTGTCCCTTCTGTGAAGAAAACTTCCTCGACTACCTGAATGCGTCTGGATCAAAGCTAGAACTGGTCGATGTGGTAACACTTTTAACTGAATCTGTTTTTGGCACAAAGGAAGAGAAGGCAAAGGAGGCACGCTGATGCTGGCTGAAGCAAAAAAGAAACTGGAGGATGTACTGGGTAAGGAGTGGGTTACTGATGAACCGGTTGATTGTATCCCCTACTCCCGGGACCTGATCACTGATGGGCTTAAAGCCTATGCGGAAAGGAGACCCGATATTGTGGTGATGCCGGGCTCCACTTCTGATGTACAGAATGTGATGAGGGTTGCCAACCAGTATAAAATACCTGTCCACCTCATCGGGGGAGGGGTGACCCTCTTAGGAGGGTCAATACCTGTGACGGGCGGTATCACGATTGATTTGAAGCGGATGAAGGGTATTCATCTCGACAAGGAGAACCTCACCGTTACCGTCGAATCGGGTGTCTTCCTCACTGCACTCACCGGCTACTTCAAGGAGATCTCAGAGAAAGAGCAATTCAAATGGCGTCCCTATTTCACTGGTGCCCCGGGACCTTCTCTCAATAATGCTACCAATATCTTCCAGGGAATTAACAAGTTTGCCGGTTTGAAATACGGAGTGGGTATTCAAAATATCGTCTCCCTTGAGATTGTACTTCCGGATGGTGCTGTCTTTAACACCTCAACCGGAGCCAATATTTTTGGAGTCAACCACTGGATGCAGGGACCGGGCCCTACCCTTACCTATCTTCCCTTCTTCGCCCTGGGTTCCTTTGGCATCTGCACCAAGATTACCTGGAACTTACACCCTATCCCGGAAGCCTGTCAGAGCATCTGGGCATACTATGAAGAATTTGAAACTCCTACCCAATGTCTCATTGAACTCCTCCACAAAGAGATTGGCAGAGGGCTCTTCGTGATGCCCGCCTGGACTCAGGGAGCATACTCGGCAGAAACTCGGGAAGAAGGGATACGTCTGGCAAAGGCATCACCCAAATACATGCTAGGCTTAGGTGTTGAGGGAACTAAACGGGCGGTAGAATACCAGTCGGAATTCGCCCGCCGCATCATCAAAAAAAGCGGTGGTAGAATCGCCCCTCCTGAACTGGTTGAGGTTTATCGAGGTCACGAGCAGAATATTAAAGGGTGGGCTCAGTCCAATAGCCCACGACTCATGCGCCATCTAGGCATGATCATGACCAACATGGCTTACCTCTCGGTTGACCAGGTTTCTGAGTATGTGAAACGCTGTGCGGAAGGTGTCTACAAGGTTGATCGCTACATGAACTATCCTGAGCCTGGCTTTGGTGAGGTGGCCTGTGGCGCACAGCTCTATACCTACCAGTGGGGTCACTTCGTGATCGCTGAGTTCATCTTTGCCTATGATCACACTAGCCCCGAACACTGTCAGGCGGTGTGGGAGTGCATGCACAACATGGGAGCGGTGCCCTGGCTGATGGGTACAGGTCCCTGGACGCTGGGGAGAGACCCCTTTGTTCCCAACCTCACCGGTAACTTCTATGAGGTGGCGAAGAAGATTAAGGTGAATTTAGATCCCAGCAATATTATGAGCCCAGGGATTGCGTTTACGGACTAGCCCCGTTAGAAACTAAATACAAAGTTGCGAGTAGCGAGTCACGTGTTCCGGGTTGAAAAAGATTATAATTAAAACTCGCAACTCGTCACACGGAACTTCTTAATAAAAAAGTATGACACATGCAAAGGAGCAAGATAGCATGGAAAAGAGCAAAAAAGTCATTCCCAACAAGATTCCACGGGAGGCGCTGAAGGCACTACAGGATACCCTAGGCTCTGAGTGGGTGTCTGAAGACCGTGCGGTGATTGAAACCTATAGCCGCTTCTCAGTTGATGCGGCAGGCGCTTTAAGAAAACACCAAAAGGATCCCACCATGCTTCCCGCCTGCATTGTGTTGCCCCAGTCAACCGAAGAGGTGCAGGCGATTATGCGTATCGCCAACCGTTTCAAGGTTCAGGTGATCCCCTTCACCAACGGGATGATCTCATTCAACGGTCCCACCACCCTCGAGCCTACGATCACTGTTCATTTGAGCAGGATGAACCGCGTACTTAACATTGATGAAGTGAATCTTACCGCCACTCTAGAGGCATACGCAGACTACGGGCAGCTCCAGGCAGAGGCGATGAAACAGGGATTGTGGAATGGGGGAAGCCCGCTTGCCACTACCCTCTGCAAGCTTTCCTCACAGACCTCCTTTGCGGGGATCTGGCAGACCGACCTGAAGTATGGCACCCTTACCAGAAACATTGTGAGCACCAAGGTAGTGCTTCCCACCGGTGAGATCCTGATTACCGGCTCTGATACCGTTTCTGGGGTAAAGTGTTTCTGGGAGTATGGGCCAGGGCCTGATCTTT
>CAYYOQ010000286.1:0-3489 GCA_964473235.1 uncultured Thermodesulfobacteriota bacterium
CCCGAAGGGGAGAGGAAGCATGTGGTCAGGATAGTTGTAAAATATATTAAAATTTAAAATATCTTTGGCTAGGATTTGGTGCGTGGAACGTGGGATTTGAAAAAACTTGAGCAGTTCAGCATCCGTGTGAGCAACGTAAGAGTGAACCTATGATTGAAGTTGAACATCTCACTAAGTACTATGGGGAGATCCGGGGAATAGAGGATGTCTCCTTTTCGGTGGGCAAAGGAGAGATTATAGGTTTTTTAGGTCCCAATGGGTCGGGTAAGACGACGACTATGCGCATCCTTACCTGTTTCTTCCCCCCCACCAGGGGTAAGGCGAGGGTTGCAGGGTATGAGGTTACTCAAAACCCGGTAGAGGTCCGTAAGAGGATAGGGTATATGCCGGAAACGGTTCCTCTCTATCCTGATATGAAGGTGGCGACCTACCTCGGTTTTGTAGCCGAGTCGAAAAGGGTGGAAAAGAGTAAGCGTAAGAGCGCTATAGGTGAAGCCATGGAGCAGTGTGGAATCGTGGACGTGGCTCATCGTCTGGTGGGAAATCTTTCTAAAGGATACCGGCAGCGGGTAGGGGTGGCTCAGGCGCTGATAGGAAACCCGGAGGTACTGATCCTTGATGAACCAACCATCGGACTTGATCCACAACAGGTGGTGGAGATAAGAAATTTGATAAAGAGCCTTGCGGGTAAGCGCACCATTATCCTGAGCACCCATATACTCCCTGAGGCAAGCGTAACCTGCGAGAAGGTGATCATCATTCATCAGGGGAGGATTGTGGCGGTGGATACACCCCAGCGGTTGATGGAAAGGCTGGAAAAATCCTCTAGGACAGTGCTTCAGATTGAAGGTGCGCCACAGGAGATTGCAGAGAGGTTAAGGATGATTCCCGGTGTTATCAAGGTGGTGGAGCAGGGAGGAGTTTCCCCTGGTGTATGCTCTTTTGAGGTGGAGTATGAGAAGGAAAGGGAGATAAGCAGTGAGCTCTTGAGCGTGGTGTCCCGCAGTAAGTGGAAGCTGATAGAGATGAGGGCAGAAAAGATGAGTTTAGAGGATATATTTATCAAAGTGGTGACTGAAGAAAAGGAGACGTAAAAGGTGAATTTCTATCCTATCCTAAAAAAGGAGCTTAGGTCTTACTTTACCTCTCTTATTGCCTATATCATTTTGACGGTATTTCTAATCTTGTCAGGGCATTTCTTTTATACTGGCCTGGTTCAGTTTGTGACCTGGGGGGGGGCGAGTATGCAGGAGGGGTTATGGCAGTATCTGTTTCATGATATACGGCAGGTGTTGCTTTTTACCATTCCCCTGCTCACCATGAGACTTTTCGCGGAGGAAAAGAAACTGGGAACCATTGAGCTTTTGTTCACCTATCCTTACCGGGACATAGAAATATTGATGGGAAAATTTTTGGCGTGCGTGGTAATGCTCCTGGTCATGCTGGTGCTCACCCTGCTCTATCCCGTCCTCATGGCCATTGTCTACCAGGTAGAGGTAGGTCCCCTTGCCGCCAGTTACCTGGGTATGTTCCTTATTGGCTCTGCCTTTATTTCCTGCGGCATTATGGTAAGCTCCCTTACCGAAAATCAGATTGTAGCTGCCTTGGTTACCTATGGGTTTATCCTGATCTTTTGGTTTGTTGACTGGAATGAAGCCGCGGCGAGCCCGGTGCTGGCGGAGGTACTCCACCACTTCTCCTTCTTTGAGCATTTCTATAATTTTGCCAGGGGGATTCTTGATACCAAAGATGTAGTGTACTTTGTGCTTTTTATTTTCTTCTTTCTGTTTTTAACGCTTAAGTCTTTAGAATCGAGACAGTGGAGAGGGATACGGTGAGAGCGATTGATATTTTTGGAATACTCTCAGTGGTAGTGGTAGTGGCGAGTGCGGTCATTTATTTTACGTTGAAGAGCCTCCTCAGCTATGCAGCCATCGGTGGTCTTTTAGGAATGGTGTGCCTGCTCATTTATGTCGCGGTGAGCTTTGAGCGGCTGAGCGGCTTCTTCTCCCGATCATCCACCAAGTATGGGTTAAATCTCCTGATAACGGTAGTGGTGGTGTTCGCCATTATCGGTTTGGTTGAGGTAATTGCATCACGACACAACAAGCGGTTTGATCTTACTTCGGAAAAGATACACTCACTTTCACCTTTGACCAAGAAGGTAGTGCAAGCCCTGGAGAGGGAAGTAAAGGTCATTGTGTTTTATAAAAGAGACCAGGTTTTTGAGTTCAGGGATCTTCTTAAAAAGTTTAAGGATGAGACAGATAAAATCAGCTGCCAGTTTTACGATTTAGAACAGAATCCCGGGAGGGCCAAGGAATATGGAGTCAGTAGCTACGGCGCCACGGTAGTGGAATTCCAAGGGAAAAGGAGAAGCTTCAGCTACTGTACCGAAGAGAATATTACCAACGGCATCATCACCGTCACGAGGAAAGAAGATAAGATGGTCTACTTCCTTAAAGGACATGGAGAGCGTGATCCTGCCAGTCTCGATCAAAGGGAAGGGTATGGCGATGCGAGTTATGCCTTAGAGACAGAAAGCTATAAGGTAAAAAGTCTCTTGCTCTTGAGGGAAAAGGATATTCCTGAGGATGCCTCGGTGCTCATCGTGAGCGGCCCAAAGGAGGAATTGCTTCCGGATGAACGTGACGCTCTCTCCCGCTACATCATGAGCGGGGGAAGAGCTTTTTTCATGATAGATCCTTTTACGGTTCCCACACTGGTGGAGTATTTAAAACGCTACCATATTCTGGTAGGTGAGAATATGGTGGTAGATAAGGAGAGTAAGCTGGTTGCAGTAGATATCTTTTCACCCGTGGTACCCTTTTATAGAAAAGATCACCCTATCACCCAGGATTTTGAGGTGGCAACAGTATTCCCTCTGGTCTGTTCTGTAGAGCCACTAGAACCGCCCAATGATGAAAAGGTGGTCGCCACTTCACTCGCGCAAACGAGTCCTGAGAGCTGGGCGGAAAGTAATAGAGAGAGTATCAGGAGCGGAAAGGTCTTTTTCCAAGAGTGGGAAGATAAAAATGGACCCATCTCGGTGATCACCGTTGCTGAAGTGTATGGTGCGTCAAAAACCCCTGAGGAGAAGGAGACCCAAAGGGAGGGCGGGGAGAATGGGCTGGTGGGACGTGTTGCAGTCTGCGGGGATTCTGATTTTGCCAGTAACCTCTACATTAATCTCTTGGGTAACAAAGATTTTTTTCTCAACATTGTTAACTGGCTGGCTGAGGAAAAAGAACTCATCTCTATGCGACACCGCAAAGAAGAAACCTACCCCTTTTCCCCACTGTTTTTAACTAAAAACCAGGAGAAAATGATACTCTGGTTCTCCTATGGTATTCATCCGCTCATCGTATTAAGCATCGGGATATTCATCTATGTCCGCAGGAAAATGAGAGGGTGAATTCGTGAATCGTGAATAGTGATAACGTCGTAAAAAGTCCTGACAGGTGTCATTGCGAGGAGCGAAGCGACGTG
>CAYYOQ010000287.1:0-3482 GCA_964473235.1 uncultured Thermodesulfobacteriota bacterium
TGGTGGATAAAAGACAATTGGGACGCAGATTCACCCCGTTAGACAATTAGATTAGGTCTTAGTATATTTCAATCAATTCATGATAAAAGATGTAATGGAATAATTTTTTGACATTTTATCTAATGGGGTAACTACAGATTATAAAGATTTTAAATACAAAGTTTCAGAGTTGCGCGTTACGAGGTGTTTTTTTGCTGTTTTTCTTCTGACTCCTGATTTCTATTATATAAATATATAACTACATCTAACAGATGAAAACGCAATGGAAGGAATCGTTAATATCAAACCCCTTTTCTCCGACTGTGTTGTAACTGAGTGCTGCCGAGTAGAAGAAAAGGAATATGAACTGTATCCGGAAGAAAGGGTGTCTATAAAAAATGCGGTTGCCAAACGGCAGCAGGAATTTTGGGCAGGGCGCTTATGCGCCCGCAAAGCAATGGCAAGACTCGGCATTAAGGACAGCTCGCTTCCCAAAGGACCTGACGGACCACCAGTATGGCCTGCCGGAATAGTTGGTGTTATTTCACACAGCAATGTCTGGTGCGGGGCAGCGGTTGCCAGGCGGAAGGATATTCGCGGGATAGGGTTTGATATTGAAACAGTTGATCGGGTGAGTATGAAAATTGCGAAGAAAGTTCTGACTCATGCTGAGATGGAGTGGGTTAACTCCAGTGATGAAGAAGCGCAAAAGCGGCTTGCCCTGCTTTTCAGTGCCAAGGAAACGATATTTAAATGCGTGAATCCTATTTACGGTAAACGGTTCGGGTTTTATGATATGGTTATAACTCACGTCACCGAGGAACAATCCTTTGAAGTGAAGCTTAATGACAAAATATCTGCAGAGGTACCAAACTGCTCAACTCTTATTGGCCGATACCTTATGCATGAGGCGGATGTGTTTACGGGTATGGTGCTATACCAAGGAGATTAGCGGCTCGAATTTAAAATTTAAATTTGACACTTGGTTATCTTTTGAATATACTGCGTAATTTATAAATTTACATTTTTTGCGTTGAAGTCCCAGTTCAAAAGATAGCCTGTTATGTTCAATTTAAGCATTGGAGTGATGGAGTACTAGAGTATTGGGAAAATACATAAAACAAATAAAGATTTATGAGTTTATGTTTTACCTCATTACTCCAACACTCCGTTACTCCAGAAAATAATCAAAATAAATATAGGCTCCCATGCGGGGAAAATTAAATCCATGTCATCCGTGCGTGGATGTTTATCGAAAATAGATTGGAGGTTAATACGATGGCAAAATGGGCTTTTCTCTTTCCAGGACAGGGTTCCCAGTATGTTGGTATGGGCAAGGATCTTAAGGATAATTTTAAGGAAGCTGCAGAAGTCTTTGATGAGGCAGACGGTGCGCTAAATGAGAAACTCTCAAAGCTCTGCTTTGATGGTCCTGAGAGTGATCTTAAGCTGACTATGAACACTCAGCCTGCTATTCTAACGGTAAGTGTCGCGGTACTGCGGGTTCTGCAGAAAGAAACAGACATCGCCCCTTCACTTTTAGCAGGCCACAGCCTGGGGGAGTACAGCGCGCTGGTTTGTTCAGGTGCCCTCGGATTTGCGGATGCAGTGAGAATCGTGAGAAAACGCGGTACCTATATGCAGGAAGCTGTTCCTGTGGGCATCGGCGGCATGGCTGCGATACTGGGGATGGAAACTGATGCTGTGGAAAAAATCTGTAATGAATGTGCAGAGGGTCAGCTTGTTTCTCCTGCAAATTATAACTGCCCCGGACAGATTGTTATCTCAGGACATATTGAGGCAGTACAAAGGGCTGCTGAGAAAGCAGAGGCTGAAGGTGCTAAGCGTGCTGTTATACTGCAGGTAAGCGCACCTTTTCACAGCGCTCTTATGAAGCCTGCTGCAGAAAAGCTGGCTGAGGCGCTTGAGCCCATTCAGGTCAATGACCTTTTTGTGCCGGTCCTATCAAATGCCGACGCTGATTTTTATCCTTCGAAGGATGACGTAAAAAGGCTTCTTACCAAGCAGGTTGACCACCCTGTGCGGTGGATAGAAGAGATGGACAAACTGGTGAATGAAGGTGTGGACAACTGCCTTGAGCTGGGTCCAGGAAATGTTTTGAGGGGACTAATGAGAAAGATCAGCCGTGAAATCAAGGCGAAAAACATGGATAAAACAGAAGATATTAAAGATTTTGTGGCATCTTTATAATTATACTCGAGACTGTCGAAAAACCCTAAAACCCTCTTTTAGCGCTTTGTAACTATTTGATTTTACTAATTGCAAAGTTCACATAAATGGCAATTTTGGACTTTTTCGACAGTCTCCTCAATACTATGAAATAAAAAAACCGAACCTGAAATGGGTCGGTTTTTTTGTGGTGCGCCCGGCAGGGCGCACCTACTGGGAGGTGAAAGTCCTCTACCGACCCGACAGGGGGAACGGTTAGCTTAACGGCAAGGGTGTCCATCGTGAGGTGGAATCTGAAGGAAGCCGCAGGCAAAGCGCTGGCCTGACGAACAGGAATCGCATATAAGACTGTTACGCCGGATTAGGAGGCCAATATCTCTAAAGTCCTATACCTGTACGGAGAGCGTTTACTCCTCCCACGCAATAGATAACTTGGCATCTCAGTACGTACAGAGGGGGTAGAAGATACTGGTGTTTCAGAAGACGATCTAGTTGTAAGTATTGAATGTTTGATGGTTAGCGTTTCAGGACCAACAAGAATTTCTTTAACAATGATCCGTAATACTTTCTGACGGTCCAAAACATTCAAACATTCTGCTGACTCATGCATACGACTAAGAAAAATTTCGATATTATCAACAAATTGTAAGCACCTTTCCTGATCGAGTATATCGGCTTCCAGGGTTTGCAACTCAGATCTCAATACTGTTTCTCTTTTCCTTAATTTCGGTATACGAGTACGCAATTCCGAAAGCGGCAATAGACCTTCCCGATATGCGTCAAGCAACCTATCGATTCCTTTTTGCACACGAACGCTCTCTTTTATAAGCGTTTCTCTGCGTATCTTTGTTGGGTTAGACTCTTGAACCTCTCGGATTCGACGATCAATCTCTGCGCGAATCAGACCTGGATTTTCAAGCAGTTTAACTATCTGTTTCCATACAAGATCATCCAGGTAATCCTGTCGTATAGGTCGATTAGTACAAACACATCCGTTGGGATAACGATAATCGTCGGAACCTAAACAACGGTAATAGTATAACTTCCTTTTGGAGGTACGTGTAGAAGATCTATAAAGGGCATAGCCGCATACACTGCACACCAAAAGTCCCTGCAAAAGAGTAGGTTCCTTAGTGTGACGAATAGAAAGTTGTTGGTTCCTCTCCAAACGTTCTTGTGCAAGTGCAAAGCTTTCTTCACTTACTATGGCAAGTACGGGAATTTCAATCCATTCATCCCTCGGTCGATCCCGTGAGGAACTGGAACGCGGAGAAAAACCTCCCCGCTTGCGCAGAGGACGTGTAATTTTCTCC
>CAYYOQ010000288.1:0-3441 GCA_964473235.1 uncultured Thermodesulfobacteriota bacterium
TCCCTTCAGTCGAAATGACAATAGGGCCAAAACAGGGGTTTTCGTTCAGACACTAGTTAATAATTAAGATGTGACCCTTATTAAATGTGTAACTCGATTACATCGCCATCCTCAAGCACAAAATCTCTTTGTACCCTTTGACCCTGGAATTTATCGCCCCTCCAGAGGCGTGCAAAGGCAAGCTTTTCCAAAAAGTCTTTATGGACATGTCCTGCAATATCCTCCACCGTGCTGCCCGCGGGCCTGATGTAAGGAGCAGTCAAATCTGCCGGCTTTCCAGGCGGCTTGGTATAAATGCGAATGATGTGCAGAGACTCAAAAACCTTTCTCTTTAACGATTGTAAGGTTTCCTCTTTCCTGGTAGAAATCGAAATGAGGGAAACTTGATCTCCGTAGCGTTCTCTCAATTCCTCGAGACTCACCTCAGCCAATTCAGAATCACTTTTATTTCCCACCATAACGGTATTTTTATGTGATACTTTGTCCTCGAAAAACTCAAGCTCCTCTTCTTCTTCAATCAGGCCACCCAACATCCTGGGTTTCACCTTAAAACTTTCCAGTATCTCACAGAGGGTATTCATCTGGGGAATACTGTCTTCACTTAAGTCAATTACCATCAGCAGTGCATCCGCATTTCTTATAAGCTGTGGTATCCAGGACTCGTGATACTCCTCTTTGGTGAGGGGAGGCATATCGATTAACTGTATCTGTATGTTTTCATACTCCATCATTCCTGGGGTAGGCTTGCGGGTAGTAAAAGGATAGTCAGCCACCTCGGGAGAGGCATTGGTAATGGAGGCAACCAGCTCCGATTTACCCACGTTAGGAAGTCCCACCAACACTACCTGACCAGCTCCTTCTCTCTTAATGTTATAGGTATCTCCCTCTCTCCTGGTCGCGTGCTTTTTTTGAGACTCCTGCTTCAGCTTGGCAACTCTGGTTTTAATCTGCGCCTGAAGCTTCTCGGTACCCTTGTGCTTGGGAATAATTGCCAGCATCTCCTGCAGGCACTTCAGCTTATCCTGGACGGTCTTAGCCTGGCGGTAGTTTTCTTCTGCTTCTAAGTATTGGGGAGTCAGGTTAGCAGGCATAGTAGTTTTAAATTCGAAAACCGAAGCAAACAACTTAAAATAATTTTGACTTGCAGGCTTGCTAGCTTGCCAGCCTTTAAGTATTATTTGTTATTGTAATACCATAAGAGAAAATCATCAAATAAAAAATATTGTTATTTAAAGATTGAAGGATGTGAGATAGGGATTGAGGAATTGGATGTGAGATATGAGATGAAAAATTGGGAATTTTGATTTTCTCTTGAGCCCTTGAATCCTATTTCTTGATTGCTGACCGCTGGATGCTGTTCACCCGTGACCGGCAATTTACTACTATTTTTCTTTAATCGTTTCTTCGATTTTAATCCCAAAGTGTCTGCCGGCTTCTTCTAAAAAGGCAAGGACTTTATTTCCCTTTTTAAGTTCCACCACCGAGATAGGTTTACCATTGGGCTGAGTGAGCCGAATGGTCTCAGCATTTTGAAGAATGGTTGAGATGGTTTTACCCCTGCACTCGGCTTCAAGAAGCATGAGGGGTCTTTTTTCAACCTTGGTTCTCCCCACAATAGACCTCTGGCATTGACCCCTGTAGTTAATAATTGCAACCTCATCACCAGATTTCAGTTCCGAGAGGTATTTGGTTTTACCATCTGGCACCCTGACATAGGCATGCACTGGCCCTGCATTTACCCTGAAGGGTCTCGGCTCAACGTAGGGGTTTTCTATGGATTCAGAGTGAACTAAAAACATCCCGCTGCTGCTATTACCGATGAGCATGCCCTCACCTATCCCCATGTTAGCGCATGTATCAATACATACCCTGTCTCCCATTCCCAATGACTCCACCCTCGTTACCTGTGCAATGCAGAGTGAAATATGCTCTGTTACTTCTTTTACCATGCTCACCGTCTTCTTGATCTCATTAAGATCCCTGGTAGTAAGCAGGACACCATCTACCCCCTTCTCCAGAATCTTAAGCATGGTCTTTGCTTCTTTTGAATCTTTCACCTCTACGATAAGATTCTCCGTTTGAGCAATCAGGTTTTCCAGCGGGATAATCGTCCAATCCTTGGTTTTCACGATCACCTTCTTCGATTTGCTTAAAGCTAGAATCTTCCCTTCATCCGCCTTCCCCTTAATCTCCCACTCAACCACATCTTTGCCCAGTTTAAGGTCACCATCTACCGCAATGGTTTTAATTACCCCCAGCTTCTTTACCTTTCCACTGTATCCTTTGGGCACCACTATCCCATCGGCACCACTTTCGAGTGCGGTGGTTACAATCTCTTTTTTCCAGGGCGATGCCTTTACCCACACAATCTTCATTACTTTTCCCCTAAAATCTCTAGCGCTTCTTCAACTGTTATGTTCTTGTTAACAATGCTGGAAATCGCCTTCACAATCAGGGAAGGGTGATCATGTTGAAAGACATTCCTTCCAATGGAAACCCCCGCGCCTCCCGCCTCAATGGAACCTTTTACCATTTCCAGTATATCTTTATCGGTACTCATCTTTGGTCCCCCCGCAATCACCACCGGGACAAAACACCCCTCCACCACTTCTTTAAAGCTCTCAAGAGAACCAGTGTAGGAGACCTTCACAATATCGGCACCCAGCTCTGCACCCAGCCGGGCAGCGTGTTTTACCACTTTTACATCATACTCATTCTGTATCTTTGGACCCCTGGGATATACCATGGCAAGCAGTGGCATCCCCCACCTCTGGCAGGTTTTGGAAACCTCACCAAAATCCTTAAGCATGGTTTTTTCATCCTCCGCCCCGATATTGACATGGATCGATACTGCATCCGCACCCAGCCTTATCGCTTCTTCCACCGTGCAGACCAGCATCTTGGCATTAGGGTCTGGCGAGAGACTGGTGCTTGCTGACAAATGAATGATGAGGCCTACATCTTTTCCTCTCCCCCGGTGACCCGAACCTACCAGCCCTTTATGAATAACGATGGCATTGGCACCACCTTTGGCTACCTCACCGATAATATACTTCATATCCAACAAGCCCTTGATGGGCCCGCTGCTCACCCCATGATCCATGGGGATTATGACTGTCCTTCTGGTATTCCTGTTGATAATTCTCTCCAATCTGATTTCTTTGCCTATCATATAGTTGTCTCACTCCCTTCCATACAATTGTAGAAAGATGTATAACTAACCATTTTTACAACACTTATAAACGTAAGCGCAGGTATTGTCAAGTTAAAATATTGGTGATTCAATCAATGTGGGTCAGTCCATTTAAAAGCAAAGAGCAGAGCCTTAAAAAGGCTCTGCTCTTTTATTGATCATTATTAGTTACGGCTTATTACTTATTGGTTCTTCCGGAACGAGTGTGGGTAACCCCAAGATGTAGTTGTTGAGCATTCTGTGGTAAT
>CAYYOQ010000289.1:0-3421 GCA_964473235.1 uncultured Thermodesulfobacteriota bacterium
TAGATCTCATCATCAAAAAGCCATTTGCAGTAGATCAGGTTTTACGCTTGGTTCAAGAGGGAATGGAATTAAGAGAGCGGTTTAAGGCAGCCTGAGCAACAAACCCGAAAAAGATTAACATAAGATTCCAGGGAAATGAGAAATGACAGAGAAAAGAATTTTACTGGTTGATGATGAAGAAATAATTCTTGATACCTATTCTTCTCTCTTGAGTGAGAAAGGGTACTATGTAGCTACTGCCTGTAGTGGAAGTGAAGCCCTTGCGAAATGTTTTAAGCAGCCCTTTGATCTTATCATAACAGATTTGGCTATGATGAATGGAGATGGCTTAACAGTGTTGGAGGAGATTAAAGCAAAGTCTCCCCATACACAAGTGATAATTCTCACAGGTACAAGATCTAAGGTTGTGAGCGAGTTTGTGTCAAGGCTTGGAGCTTATGCATTAATCGAAAAACCATGCAGTAATGAATTTTTCCTTTCCTGTGTCAAGAGCTCTCTAGGTATAAGATAGAAGTAACAATTCCAAGATTCTGCCCTGGCGTTATTCTCATAACAAAAATACCATCAATGGTGTTATTCAGTTAATTTTATTTTTCTCTTCTTCCCTTCTTAAAAGCTCATCAATCTGATCCTTATCAAACCTCCACCTACTTCCTACCTTGATGCCAGGAATTTTGCCTTCATAGACATTATTTATAAATAGTTACCTAAATCAAAAGCCTTTGTGCAAAAAATAGTGGTGTTAATAATAGATTATAGGTTGTTAATCTTGACGACTTCGTAAAAAGTCTATCTGCTGCGTTGCGCTGCATCCTCGGTCATTGCCTGGCTGCGCTCCCTGGCCGAGCTCGGGCAAGGCGGCCAAGCCGGCGTACACGTACGTACGCCTCATTCCTTCGTATTTGCGCGCCTTGCATCTGAAACTTTTTACTTTGTCGTCTGATTTTTGACTTTTTACGAGACCATCAATCTTCGGTTATTAAATAACCACATAAATAGCTTAAGTTTGTCGATAAAGTATCCGAAAAATTAATAGATGGGAGTACTACCTGTAATTAAACATAGGCCACAAAAGACACTGGTAAGAAAGTGGTATATTTATCTTATGTAGTATCTGAAATTCTATTTAATAGGATTACAGTATGAGAGATGAAGATAAGAAAAAAGAGGAACTTATAAGTGAATTAACAGAACTACGTCATCAGATTTCTGAATTAAAAACATTTGAGCATACGCACAAGTCTGCTGAAAATGCGCTGCTGGAGAGTCAACGTACCCTTACAACTCCGACGGGTGATTTACCTGGTATGGCCTATCGCTGTCGGAATGATTGTGATTGGACAATGGAGTACGTAAGCGATGGGTGTGTAGCATTGACTGGCTACCGACCAGTTGAACTAATTGAGAACTCAAGGGTCTCATACGCTCAACTCATCCATCCTGGGGATCAAGAGTATGTATGGAATGAGATTCAGACTGCCCTAAAAGAAAGAAGACCCTTCAAGCTTGTCTATAGGATAACTATGGCTGATGGTAGGCAAAAGTGGGTGTGGGAACAGGGGTGTGGAATTTTTTCCCACGATGGTGAGTTATTGTGTTTAGAAGGTTTTATCACCGATATCACTGATCTTAGGCAGTCAGAAGAGCACGCCAGAAAACAAAGCATTCTATTAGAAGCAATTAACAAGGTGTTACGAGAGACACTATGGTGTGAGACCGAGGAGGAAGTGGCCCGTGTGTGTCTTGCGGTGGCTGAAGAACTCACGGGTAGTGAGTTTGGTTTTATCGGCGAAACAAATAATGAAGGTCGCTTTGACACCATTGCCTTGAGCAATCCAGGGTGGGATGGGTGTAAAATGCCCGAGTCAAACGCAGTAAAAATGATTAAGGATATGGAGATCCGTGGAATCTGGGGTAAAGTGCTCAAAGACAAACAGCCGCTCATAGTCAACGACCCTGCATCTCATCCAGCCCGAATTGGTACCCCTGGGGGCCATCCTCCATTAACTTCGTTTTTAGGTATTCCATTAAGATACATGGGTAAGACTATCGGGATGATCGCTTTAGCCAACAAAAAACAGGGCTACGATCTGGTCGACCAACACGCTGTAGAAACCTTATCTTTATCTTTTGTTGAGGTACTAGACCGCAAAAGAGCTGCGAAAGAATTAATGAAAGCAAAAGATCATTTGGAAAATATTGTAGAAAGTTCTCTGGATGGCATTATAGTTGGTGATAGCGTAGGCAATATTACCAGTGTGAATAAATCTTTCCTTAAACTCGTTGGCTATGAGGAGCAAGAAATCATAGGAAAGCATATAATGGTATTATCCCTAGTTGAGAAAGGAATGTACGAGTCAACCACAGGGGAGAGAGTAAAAATCGATGAGGAGTTTTTTAAAGATGCAAAGGCGATGACCTATGACAGATTATTTAAAGAGGGAAAGATAACCAATTGGGAGACCTACTACCTTCGTAAGGATAAAAAGGTAGTTCCTGTTGAACAAAATATAGTTTATTTGTTTAACGATGAAGGAACTCTAAAAGGTTCCGTCGGCGTAGTCCGGGATGTCGCTGAGAGAAAGATAGTTGAAAATAAGATAAAAGAGACCAGCGAGTTTTTAAATAATATTTTCAAAACCTCAGTAGATGGAATTATTATCACGGACTCAAAAGGCTTCATTACTATGGCTAATGACGCGACGGAGAAGATGCTTGGGTACGCACAAGGTGAGTTAGTAGGAATGGCTACAACGGAACTAGGTTCTAAGGGAGAGGTCTACGAAAAAGCAGGAAAAGAATTTATCACACAGTTATTTGAAAAGGGGTTTGTTCTTGGGGAAGGGCGTACTTGGTTAAGAAAGGACGGAAGCTTAATTAATATCGAGATAAATTCAGCACTCTTAAAGGACAAAGATGATAACACTACAGGAGCAGTATCAACCATTAGAGACATCACTGAGCGTAAAAAGACGGATGAAGCATTAAGGGCAACGAACCAAAAGTTAGTGGCAAGAGAGCAGGAGTTGAGTGCTATCAATCAGCAACTTCAGGCAAGCAATCAACAACTTAAAGCAAGCGAGTTGGCACTGCGAGAGAGCAAAGAAAGATACCATGATCTTATCGAGTTTGCCAATGCAGGTATTATTACTGTTGAGAATGAGAAGATTATACAGGTTAATAGGAAGGCTGAAGAGTTCTACGGTTACTTCAAAGATGAACTCATCGGTCAATCAACTCGTATATTGACGCCAGAGCACTACTGGAAGAAACATAGCGAGATACTGAATGAGTACCTCACCTCAGGGAACGTAGGTAAAATGCTTTTTGAAGAGGAGGGGATAAGAAAGGACGGCTCTCTCTTTCCCATCGAGATCTCGTTTTCACTTTCAGAAAGGGGAGAGAATAGTATTACTATTAT
>CAYYOQ010000290.1:0-3395 GCA_964473235.1 uncultured Thermodesulfobacteriota bacterium
TATTTGACCAGTAATAAGTCCTCTGTGCACAGCTGTCGGTAAAGAGATAGCGCTATCGTATAGTTTATTATATTTAATGATCTCATATCACCATATCCCACATCTAATATCTCTTATGCTTCCTCATTGTCTATTAACATAATTTATGGTATCTTGAAACGAAAGTTTCTCTGAGGAATGCTATGATAATTTTAGTACTCGGTGCTGGCGCCATTGGTTCTGTCTTTGGAGGATTGCTGGCTAAGCGCGGTCATGAGGTAGTACTTTTTGGCAGAGAGCACTGCATCAACCCTATCACCGCTCATGGTCTTTTTATTGAAGGCATCTGGGGAAACCACCACGTCACCACTATTAAGGGATATAGCAATTTAAATAAAATTGCACGTGCTCAAGGAAAGCACTTTGATCTCACCCTCCTCACCGTAAAATCCTATGATACCAGAGAAATGGTGAAAAACTATGTACACACCTTTGGTACCTCATGCCTTACCGTTTCTCTTCAAAATGGTTTAGGAAACCTTGAGACCATTGTAGAACTGGTAGGTAGAGATAAAGCGATCGGCAGTCGAGTGATTTTCGGCGCTGAGATGGTGGAGCCAGGGCGGGTAAAGGTCACCGTCTACGCTGATAAAGTGGTGCTCGGTTCCCTCAAGGGCGGCGTGCCCTTAACCAAGGTGCAGGAAATTGCAGCGCTCTTCGATGAAGCCGGCATTCCCACCACCTCCACCGAAGAGATAGAGAAATTCATGTGGGGTAAGGTACTCTATAACGCAAGCCTCAACGGGTTAAGCTGTCTGCTGGAGGTGAACTACGGTAAGCTTTTAGAAAACCCCCAGACAAAAACCATTATGGGAGATATCATACGAGAGCTCTTTACCGTCATTCAAAAAAAAGAGCTACTGGTCGAGTGGCAAAAGGCAGATGAGTATCGTGATGAACTTTTTTCGCATCTCATCCCTTCTACCTACGATCACTTTTCATCCATGCTGCAAGATAAAAGGAGCGGCAAGGAAACGGAAATTGACGCACTCAATGGAAAAGTAGTCGCCCTCGCCGAGGGGTTAGGCATCGATCTCCCAGTCAACAGAACCATCACTGCACTGGTGAAGGCGAAGAGGGTATCCTCTCCACTTCAAGCTTAGGTGTGAGCGCACCTGAGAAAGGTAACTATCTTGGAACACCTGCTCGATCAATTCTTAAACTATTGTACGGTTGAGAAGGGACTGTCACACAACACCCTTGAATCGTATAGCAGAGACTTAATTAAGTACCTAAACTTTCTTACCACAAAAGGTATTAAAGATATCACTAAAACAACCGATGTAACTATTATCTCTTTTGTATCGCTTTTGAAAAAGGAAGGGTTATCCACTCGCACCATCGCGAGAACCCTTACCTCACTTAAAATGTTTTATAAATTTCTATCTGAAGACCAGCACATTACTCACAACCCTACGTTACACATTGAAACTCCCCGGCGAGAGTCTAAACTCCCCCATGTATTAAGTATGGAGGAGGTTGATGCTCTTCTTGAAAAACCTGAGAGGGATACGCCCCGCGGTCTGAGAGATAAGGCTTTGCTTGAATTACTCTACGCTACCGGCCTCAGGGTTTCTGAGATCGTCTCGCTCTCACTTAATGATATTAACCTGGAAGCTGGCTATCTCATTGCCTATGGAAAAGGTTCTAAAGAACGTGTGGTACCTGTCGGAGAGGTAGCTCAAAACCTGCTCAAAGGGTATTTGAGGGAGGTTCGACCACAGCTCCTTAAACATACCCAGAGTCACTACCTCTTCTTCACCAGAGGTGGCAAACCTATGACGCGGCAGGGATTCTGGAAACTCATCAAAAAGTACTCGCGGGCTGCTGGTATCAAGAAAAACATCTCTCCCCATACCCTCAGGCACTCCTTCGCGAGTCATCTCCTGGAGAGGGGAGCTGATTTGCGATCCGTACAGCTGATGCTTGGCCATGCAGATATTTCATCTACTCAAATCTATACCCATGTGACTACTGAGAGACTAAAGAAGATCCACACTCAGTACCATCCACGTTCCTGATAACCTAAGGAGCACTTACCATGCATTATGAAACCACCATGCTCATCGTTGACGAAAATCCTGAGAACCACCCTGTCTTAAAAAATTTCTTTGAAAAGCACGGATACAAAGTCTTTTGCACCGGCACCACCTCCGGCGTGCTGGAGATAATTCCACAAGAAGGCATCGAAATTGTGTTGATCGATTTTCAAGACCCACCCTCCATCGATTCCCCCCTGATGAAGCTTCTCATAGAAATTAAAGATTTTGACCAAAGGGTTGAGGTGCTCGTCACCGCTCCCCACTTTGCCCGTGAGGTTGCGGTAGAAGCGGTAAAGCTGGGAGCCACCGACTGTATCAGTCCCTCTACTGATCTCAACGCTATAGTAGAATCATTGAACAACGTAACCGAGTATAAAAATCTACGTCAGCAAACAGGACTCCTTGAACGCGAGATACGGGAGAGGTACACCTTCGAGGGAATGATCAGTAGAAATCTCTATATGCTTGAGACCTTCACCCTGGTAAAACGCCTCGCCAAGCACTTCACCACCGTGCTGGTGACGGGTGAAACAGGAACCGGTAAGGAGATGATCGCTAAGGCACTTCACCAATTAAGCCCACGGGTAAAAAATAGGTTTGTCCCCTGTAGCTGCTCATCCTTTCCTGAATCACTTCTGGAACGTGAGCTCTTTGGTCATCTGAAGGGTGCTTTTACTGGAGCCACCGATTCCAAGCTGGGTATTTTCGAGTATGCCAGCGGTGGCACCGTATTTCTCGATGAGATCGGAGAAATGGGAATTCCCCTTCAGGCAAAGCTATTAAGAGTGCTAGAAGACCATAAAATAAGGCGTATTGGCTCGCCGGAAGAGCTTTCTATCGATGTGCAGGTAATTGCCGCCACCAATAAAGACCTGCGAGTGGCGATAAAGGATGTGAGATTCCGTGAAGACCTCTTCTATAGAATTAATGTGGTAGAAATTCACCTTCCCCCGTTAAGAGAGCGTAAAGAAGATATACCCTTGCTCTGTCATCATTTCCTCTCGCGATTTAATAAAAAGTTTAGTAAAGAGATGAAGGGAATCTCTCGAAAGGCACAGATACTTTTAATGAATCACACCTGGGAAGGTAATGTGAGGGAACTGCAAAATGTTATTGAAAGTGCAGCAATCTTAACCACCAAGGATTATATCTCAGACCAGGTAATCTCCAAACAGCTTCAGAAGACCACTGCATCGAGCAGGGCCGGTCTCGCCTTTGCTGACGATTTATCCCTGGAAGAGGTTGAAAAACAGCACATTGCTAACGTCCTAAAAAAAACCGGCGGCAACAAAGTGAAGGCATCTTCCATTCTGG
>CAYYOQ010000291.1:0-3384 GCA_964473235.1 uncultured Thermodesulfobacteriota bacterium
CCAAGCTCCAAACACTGAATAGCAAACATCAATACAAGCTCCAAATACCAAGCTCTAATTCCAAACAAAAAATCCAACAAAATACCTAAACACTAAAATGTGAAATTCCCAATACTACACAACAAAAGAGTTTATATGTGTATACTATGAGTAAAAAAATGAAAAGCTTCATTTTGTTTTTTCTACTATCGTGCTAAAGATCTTTGTAAGTTGTGAAGCTTCATCAATGAGCATTTCTTTTTTCTTCTCCGCTTCTTTACATTCTACCTCCATAAGTTTCAACCAATAAACACTTTCCTTCGCCTCTTTACGACATATCTTAATTCTCATTACAAAATCTTTTTTACTGAGCGCTTCATTCGCTTCAATATAATTTGCTCCCACTGATCCTGATGATCTTACAACCTGCTTAGCTATTTCATTATTGGCCAACGTCTTAGGAACCCTGCGTATTAAGCTAATAATCTCCTTTGAAATTTTTAGGGTTCTCTCCTCCAAATCGTACTTTTTTGAATTTTCTGTTTTAAACATTGTGATTTTTGATTTATTTGAGATTTGGTGCTTGGTATTTGGAATTGTATCTTACATTGTGGTTACTACCTCCTCCTCCACCACCCTAAGAAATCTTTCAGCGAACTCCATATCCTACCCACATCTCTCCAGTTAACCAGTTTTAGGGTCCTCAGGCTCCTGGTGAGGCTGAAATAAAAACTCCTGTATGCGCGCGCTCGATACCTATTAACCAGCCGGGAAGATACCGTGGGAAGCTCCATGAGGGCGTAATCCTGCCGATAATAACCGAAGTCTGAATTCTTTATCCATCCCTCTCTCAGCGCTCGCTCGTAAAGCCTGCTCCCGGGGAAAGGTACCGCACAGTAGAACTGAGCGAGATCAAGGCTCAACTTTTTTGCATACCTGATGGTATCCTTAAGCGATCCCTCGGTTTCACCGGGAAGCCCTAAAATAAAATGTCCCACCGTTTTTATGCCTGCCTCTCGTGCATAGCGTACCGCTTCATAGGCCTGTTCAACCGTGGTTCCTTTATCCACCTCATCTAATACCCTCTGGCTTGCCGACTCAATGCCATAACTCACCATCCAGCAGCCTGCCTTGGCCATCAATTTCAAAAGCCCTGCATCAACGGTATCAACCCTGCTGTTAGCCGTCCAGGAAATATCCATCTTACTCTCAATGAGTGCTGAGCAGAGCGCGCTCACATACGCCTTATCTATCACAAAGGTCTCTGACCAGAAGAAAAAGTCTTTTACATCAAAGCGTGAGATATCACGTTCAATCTCCTTGAGTACACTCCCCACCGACCGTTTCCTCAGCTTCCTGCCATAGTAGGTCTGACAGGTACAGAAACTACAGCTAAAGGGACACCCACGCAGGGGTGCAATCATCAGGTATGGTTTTCCCCTCAGGGGCAAGCGGTAGCACTCTATGCTCACCAGATGCCAGGCAGGGAAAGGCAAACTGTCCAAGTCTTCAACAAATGGCCGGGGAGGAGTGCTCACGACCGCACCTGCACTGTTCCGAAAGGTAATACCTGAAACATGCTCAACCCCTCTCCTCCCCTGCAAAGCCCTCACCAATTCTTTGCTGGTTATCTCTGGCTCATTTCTTATAATAAAATCAAGTTCAGGATATGATTCCATGCACTGGGTATCTAACACGGTGACATGGGTTCCAAAAACTGCGGTCACAATATGTTTTTTATGACCCTTGATAAATGAAGCGAGACTTAAATCACTGCTGGCGGAAGGGGTTCCTGTGCTCCAGATGACTACTTCAGTAGAAAAACCGTCAATGATCTCCTTAAGGTGATTCCAACTTACCCCCTGTGCGGCACAATCTACAATCTTTACCACATGGCCATCTCTTTCCAGCACCGCCCCGATGGTAGCGAGCGAGATGGGTGGCCACAGGGTAGCCCATACCCCCTGCTCCTGGGTACAGCGTCCCTCACGAATAAATTTCTTATCATCGAGCGTTGGTGGATTAAGCAGCAATACTTGCATACATTACTCTTATTTTTGAAAGATAGTTTAAATCACTCTGGCTGAAAAAACCAATAGTAAAAGCTATTAATATCGCAATCACTCTTTATAAATGAAAATGAAAGCTCCCCACTTTCATCGGTTACGAATTCAAGTGGTATGGTGAATGAACTCTCATACCAATGACCGGGTATCCCTCCCTCGTTCGGTGACCACTCGCCTATGAATGATTCTTGAAAATACACCTTTACTTTTTGATGAGCGACTGTGGGATCCAACCGCTTCACTACAATTAATGGCTTATTTGGAACTAAATTTTTGAGCATCATTTTTTCCACGCCACGGAATGCTTTACCATCATCTTCATACACCATACCGTTGGGATAGGTAAAATCTCTACTGCCAGACCAGCTCATTTCAGAAACAGAATAGTTTAATTTCTTTTCAGAAAATCTATCTCCTACATCAAGTTCAGCGATGGTACGCATTCCTTTGATCCCGGGGTGATCCTGATGGTACCTCTGTAGAGAGGTGGACTGTAATTCCTGGACCAACTGTTTCTTTTCGTTTGAGCGTGTCCGGTAGATCTTCAGTGTTGAAAGTCGCCAGGGTGTGAACGGAAAAGGAGCTTCTGATACCAGGAACTCCCCATCCATCTGGCGCTTCCTGTACCAAGCATCCGAGTACCCTGGGTACACATCCGGTCTTCTGGCCCCACCCAAGATGATGAATGCATCGGTTGGTAGTGCAGTAGGTAACCGTTCAGTGTGCCTAATACGCATGGGTGGGTGAAACCCGAACCTAAACATAAGATAATTGCGCATTTCAATGTCGGTAATGATTTCTTTCACAGATGTATTTTTAACAACTTCCCATGCCCATCGTTGATCAAGGGCACAATCCTTATAAAATGCCGCTTTCACATACGACCAGTAGAGCGAAGAAACGATTAACACTCCAAAGACCAGCCACGTACCAATCCTCACTGCCCTACTGCGCAACAGGAAAAAAGTAGAAAAAGCACTACCGATAACCACTGTAGCGGGTAGAGAAGCAATATGAAGGAAACGGGGAAGACGGTGAATAGGAATGTAATTGGGAGATAGTGTTAAAGGTGAGAACTCCATAATAAACATGTATACTAATGCGAGCACTGCCGGTAGCCTAAGTTTCTTAAATCGTTTAAACCCTATAAGTGGTATACAGAGGAAGAAACACAAGAAAAAATATCCATAGGGCATAAATCGGCACCCGGGATGGCCTTCTTTTTCCATCCCTATCATTAATTTTGGATAGTAGAGTAAGGTACGCGCCAGACTTCCTTTCCCGGTATAGTAACCAGAAGGATTGTAGTCTAAATTGAACCTCATTTCTGCATGGTAGT
>CAYYOQ010000292.1:0-3382 GCA_964473235.1 uncultured Thermodesulfobacteriota bacterium
AGAGTGAAGAGGGGGTAGGTGGGTTTATGCATGATGGTCCTCCTTGAAACAGGATGTACTATATAAGTAATATAAATTGATCACTCTCGTCAAATGAAATTAAGGAGCGCACAAGCAGGAGGAATTCATACTGGTGAAACGAAAAAGGGGCACAGTCGTTACTAATGATATTCTTTCCAGTGCTCCTTGAGGTTATTGACATCGATAGAGTTACGGTGATAGTATCGCATGGGTATTTATTTCAATGGAGCGTGGTAGCAATTTCCAATGCGTGAGGTTTAAGGGTGAACATAGTAAAGCATATAATAATGATAGCGGTAGTGTTAGTAGGGTGTATACCAGGAACTTTGAAGGGTGAGCACGCCCCCATTCCTAAAAGTGCAGTTATGCCGGCTCTGCTTAACTACCTGATGACCCAGGGGGTAACCATAAAGGTTCCACCCTATAAGGAGAAGGAGTTCGACGTGGTATTTGATACCCTGCCTGATCTGACACCAGAGAAGAGAAAGATGCTTGATGATTTACAGCTTCAAGAAGCACGTTTAAGGAATATTGAAATAAGGGTGAAGTTAGATAACCTTACACCGGTGAGCTTGGGAGGAGAGGGAACGGGTCAGACGCAGCAGTATTTTTATCTCGATGAAAAGAATGATGTGCACTGTAAGATTAAGTCATTCTGGCTCAAGGCGGATCTGACGATTGAAAGAAAGGGAAAAGATCTTTTTGGAAACAGGCTTTCCCCCTTGAGGGCTACTATTAAAAAGTTTGAGCTTGAGGATGTAGAGAGCTGGTTAAGCTTTTTTCTGCGCAAGGATGCCCGTGAGTACTATGCCGAGAATTTAGCTCTCACCCGGATGGTGCTTTCCCCCAAGGCATCTATCGAGATACAGGAATTTCCCCCGGTCATTAATAGCATTATCTCTGACGCTATGGGTCCCGCTATTGCTGAGATTGCGAATAGAGAGGTATTAAATGATGCCTTTTACCGGGAGTTTAATACCTCGCTTCCTCCCCGCATTCCCGAAGCTACCTCTCCCAGCCTTCAAGGTATTCTCCAGGATATTCTTAAATAGTGTAGAGTTTCTTCCCCTTGTTATATTCTTTTACCGCTTTGACGATCTTTTGTGGTTCATCAATCAGCTTAAAGATTTCCAGATCGGAAGCTGAGATGTTCCCCATTTTGAGGGGCAATCCTTTCATCCACTCAATCAACCCTTTCCAGTATTCACTTCCCACCAGGATCACGGGAAAACGGGGGCTGCGCTGGGTTTGAATCAAGGTGATCGATTCAAAGAATTCATCTGCGGTGCCAAATCCTCCTGGGAAGACAATGAAGGCATGTGCATACTTTACGAACATCACCTTCCTGCAGAAGAAGTAGCGAAAGGAGAGGAGCTTTTCCACGTAGCGGTTAGGTATTTGCTCGGTGGGGAGTTCAATGTTTAGTCCAATGGAAAGGCCACCGCCTTCCTTAGCACCCCGGTTGGCAGCCTCCATAATCCCGGGACCGCCCCCCGTAATGATGGCATAACCAGCTTTGGCAAAAAGTCGGGCTGTTTCCATCGCCTTTTTATAGTAGGGGTCTTTCGAGGTGATGTGGGTGGAACCGAAGATGGATACTGCCTTGCCTACTTTGGAAAGTTCCTCGAAGCCTTCAACGAATTCTGCCAAGATTCTGAAAATACGCCAACTCTCCTCGCTTTTAAGATTAAAAGGGGTGTTATTCATTACCTCTCCTTTTAGAAGGTGAATTCCTCATTCATAGAGGGAACAACAATTTCAGCCCTACTATGTTTTTTTAAGGTTTCAGCAAACCCCAGCGACTGATCTTGATCACCATGTACTACAAAAATCTTTTTAATGGTGGAATTTGACTTGGTAATGAACTCAATGAGCTCATTGCGATCAGCATGGGCACTGAGCGCATTGATCGTTTTTACCCGAGCACGGAGAGGGTAGGTTTCTCCAAAGATTTTTACTTCTGGTGCCTTTTCCACAATACGTTTGCCAAGGGTATGCTCTGCGCAGTAACCGATGATGAGGATGGTGTTATGCGGATTAGTGATGGTAGTGGTGAGATGGTGGAGGATGCGACCTGCCTCACACATCCCGGATGCAGAGATTACGATCATGGGTTGCTGGAGCCTTTGTATTTCCTTGGAATGTTCCACATCACGGACGTAGATGAGATTGTAGAAGCTGAAGGGATTTTTATTATTTTCGATAAGTTCTTTGATCTCCTGATCGTAGCACTCCGGGTGGAGTCGGAAGATGTCGGTGACATTCACCGAAAGGGGACTATCGACATAGATGGGCAGATTGGGTATGCGTTTCTGCTTGTGCAATGTATGAAGGTAGAAGACAACCTGCTGGGTTCTCCCCACTGAAAATGCAGGAATAATAATTTTCCCGCCACGACCTACCGTTTCGTTTACCACCGCTGCCAGATCGCGTTCAACCGTGCTCTCATCATCATGAGCCCGCATCCCGTAGGTGCTTTCAGTGATGAGGTAGTCAATGTTTTTTACAATGGTGGGATCACGTACAATAGGTAGGTGAGGCCGTCCCACGTCGCCGGTGAACATCAATCGTGCGGTGTGTCCGTTTTCCCTGTAATCGAGTACCACCAGAGCTGAGCCAAGGATGTGCCCCGCGTCGTAGAAGGTGAGTTGTACTGAGTCAGTGATCTGAAAAGGGCGGTTGTAGGAGATGGACACCAACTGGGTGATCGCTTTTTCTGCATCTGCGTGGGTGTAGAGGGGATTGAATGGGGACTGATGTTTCTTTGTGCGCCTTTTATTCACATAGCGAACATCGGCTTCCTGCACATGGGCAGAATCGAGCAGCATCACATCACACAGGTTCCTGGTAGGGGGAGTACAGATGATATTACCCTCATACCCTACCCGGCACAAGGTAGGGAGGTTGCCGCTATGGTCAATGTGGGCATGGGAGAGTACTACGGTGTGGAGTGAAGAGGCATCAAAGGGGAGGTGCCTGTTTCTCTGGTAGGCTTCCTCGCGTTTCCCCTGGTAGAGGCCGCACTCCAACAGGATTCGTTTTCCGTTAATCTCCAGGAGATGCATTGAGCCCGTGACGGTGCGGGCTGCACCTAAAAAGGTTACCTTCATCGGTTATACACTCCTCCACTATACTTTACGCTATCGGATTATAAAGGATAAAGATTAATAAAAGTATAAGAATTTGTCTATAAAAAAGAGTGCTCAATAAATTCTAGCCAAAGATATTTGAAATTTTAATACATTTTACAACTGTCCTGACCACATGCTTCTTCTCCCCTGCGAGACTGTGTTACAATCCTATTCGGTCATTGCGAGCGATCCTGATATTACCGGATGAGCGTGGCAATCTCCATATTTTC
>CAYYOQ010000293.1:0-3380 GCA_964473235.1 uncultured Thermodesulfobacteriota bacterium
AAGGGCACCTCTCTCGCTCATATCCCACCCTTTCCCTACCGGGAGGAAAGATACATCAGTTGATTGACCAATAGCAGGAACAACCGCATCTACCTCTATCATAAATTCTGAACCAGGGATGGGTATGGGCCGGCGCCGCCCACTCGCATCCGGCTCCCCAAGCTCCATACGAATACACTCGAGTGCACCTACCTTTCCATCCTTCCCCACAATTCTCTTTGGTGCCACCAAATAGTTGATGATAACCCCCTCTTCTTCAGCTTCCATAATCTCTTCAGGAAGGGCTGGCATCTCCTCCCTGCTTCGACGATAGATGATTAACGCCTCTTTCACACCTTTTCTTATCGCCGTGCGCACCACATCAATCGCTACATTACCTCCACCAATGACTGCGACCCGCTTTCCTAGATACACCTCTTTACCTAAACCCATCTCCCGCAAATAATCTACTCCGTGTAGTACCCCTTCCAACTCTTCTCCCTCGATCCCCAATTTCATACTCTGCTGAGCCCCCACCCCTAGGAAAAAGGCCTTGAAACCCTGTTCAAAGAGGGTGCTGAGGGTGATCACTGATCCTATGGGTGTGTTGGTTTTGATTTCCACCCCTAGCCGTTGAATATATTCTATATCTCTCATGAGAGCTTCCCGAGGGAGCCGGTAACTAGGGATCCCCCATCGCATCATTCCCCCTGGTTCGGAGAGTGCCTCAAAAATGGTAACCGGATAACCTTCTAGGGCAAGATAAAAGGCTGCTGATAGCCCCGCAGGTCCCGCACCTACAATTGCCACCTTCTCCTCTCTTCTACTCCCCACAGGAGGCGTCTCCAGTTCTCCTCCTGAAGCTTCCCAATCAGCTACAAACCTTTTTAGTGCCATAATGGCGAGGGGATCATCCACTTTCTTCCGGGTACACGCGCCCTCACAGGGATGAGTGCAAACCCTTCCACAGATAGCAGGCAGGGGGTTATTCCTCTTGATTAAAGAGAGCGCCTCTTTAAATTTTCTCTGGCTAATAAGCGCCACATAACCCTGTACATGAATCCCCGCGGGGCAATGGGCTTTACAGGGAGAGACCCCCTTCTTTTCAATGGCAAAGGCATTGGGGGTCGCCTGGGGATACCTTTTATAGATGGCCTTGCGGGTAGAGAGGTTCTCATCAAATTCGTTAGGCAGCTCCACCGGGCACTTGGTAACGCACTCTCCACAGGCAGTACACTTGGTGAGATCAACGTAGCGGGGACGTTTCACGACGTGTACCTTGAAATGACCCGTCTCCCCTTCAACCGCCTCAATATCAGCATTGGTGATGACCTCGATATTGAGGTGCCGTCCCACCTCTACCAACTTGGGAGACATGATGCACATAGAGCAGTCATTGGTGGGGAAGGTCTTATCCAGCTGAGCCATCCGCCCACCAATGGCAGAGGTCTCTTCAACTAAGTACACCTTAAAACCGGCGTTGGCGAGATCGAGGCTCGCTTGCATTCCCCCAATGCCACCACCAACTACCAGCACCGCTCCAACCTTTTCCCCTGGGGTATTATGTGACGAGATCTCTACCACTGCTGCTTCTTTTCTCACCGCTCTACCCCTCCTGAATTAGCGATAGGAAGTTCAATTACGAAGGTGGTCCCCTCACCTCTTCTGCTCTTCGCTGAAATAGCGCCCTTGTGCCCCTCCACAATAATTCCGTAGGAAACACTCAATCCTAAACCGGTACCCTTGCCTACTTCCTTAGTGGTGAAGAAGGGGTCAAAAATATTAGGCAGTATTTCTTCTGGAATACCACAGCCGGTATCACGGAATTCAATGTGGATCACCCTCTCTTCCTGACGCACGCCGGTTTTAATGGTGAGCACTCCCCCGCCCTCCATGGCCTCCGCCGCATTGACAATAATATTAGTAAAGACTTGATTGAGTTGACTGGTATTCCCCTTCACCAGCGGTATCAGAGGATCCAGTGATTTAACAATTTTAATGTTGTGAAAGAGTGACTGATTCTGTAAGAGGGAAAGACACTGCTCAATATTTTGATTGATGTTGGTGGGTTCCAATTTCTCCTCTGTCTGGTGGGCAAACTCTAACAGCCCCTTTACGATCTGCTTACAACGAGTTGCTTCAGTAATTATTTTATCCACATCTTCACGGAGCGGGCTCTCTGGCTTCATCTCTTCCTTTACCAGATTGGCGTAGATCAGAATCCCACCAAGAGGATTATTGATCTCATGGGCAACCCCTGCAGCGAGTTTTCCTAATGAGGCCATCTTCTCTGATTGAATCAGCTGGAGCTGAGTTTTTCGCAGCTTCTGTTCCATCCTTATCTTTTCCCGAAGATCATCAAAGACGCCGACGCTCGCGACCTCTTTGCCCTCCTCGTACACCAAAAATGCAGACATATTGATAGGAATCTGCTCCCCATTTTTGTTAAGCAGCAGATACGGCGTCGCGGTGAGCTTCCCCCGTCCCCCATAGTCATTACTCTTGAGCTTACGCATAATCTCATGCGCCTCAGAGCTGGGGTAGAAGGCGGTCACATGTTTACCCAGCATCTCTTCTGGTCTGTAGCCTAAGATCTTGCCTGCCATCTCATTAAAGAGAATGATCTTCCCCTTCATATCAGCAATGATAATACCATTCACCGACCCCTCAAGCAGGTTTTTAAAAAACTGCGAGGTTCTCCTCAGCTCGTACTCTATTTTCTTGCGGTGAGAAATGTCTCTGACAAAGGCATAGGTCTTGATGCTTCCCTCTTCTTCATCTGAGGCAATGCAGACCTCTGTCTCTTTATATTCTTTGGAGGCGGTGATGATTTTAATCTCTGAGCATACTTTAAAATTTTTGACCCTCTCTACCTGTGGTTTCATATCGTTGAGCAGGCGTGTGCCCTTTTCATCAAGCAGCAGGGTAAAATCCATCCCTACTAATGCTTCGTTTGAGTACCCGGTAATCTCTGAAGCCATTTTGTTGGCAAACTCAATGGTGTGGTGCTTATCAAACACCATGATCCCATCATTACCCATCTCCACGATTAATTTAAAGTGCTGCATGAATGTTATACCTCAGCGTACTTTCCAACCCGCTACATCTTTAAAAGATCAAGGAGCGCAGGGACTTTACTTTCCCACCCTATCGGCACCACATTAATCCCTTGACACAGTTCCTTTAACTCCGCTATCAGCTCTGAAGCAAGCTCAACGCTGGTCCTTCCACGGTCAGAGCTCTTGAGCATCTTCTTAATCATCTCCTCAGGGATGGAAATACCAGGAATATTTTTATTAAGATAATTGGCCATTCCTGCTGACTTTAATAAAAGAACACTGGTGAGAATTGGAAGCGTACATTTCTTAACCCCTCCCATAAATCGATTTAGAAGGGCTGGC
>CAYYOQ010000294.1:0-3342 GCA_964473235.1 uncultured Thermodesulfobacteriota bacterium
AGCATTGTGTGCTGCTTCGAGCATAGGTTTTACTAATGAACCAGTATATCCTTTGGTTCCTCTTGGGCTACCTATAATTGATATCAACTTCATAACCTCTATCTCCAGCTATATTTTTAAGGTATATCCCTCGTATAGTAAAAACCTCAATGGTGATCAATGTACCATTTATCGAAAGTCTGGCGCTATGTAACCTATAACACAGAATAGTTTATTTGGTAAAGGATAAGGTGCGTCAGTATGATTTATGGGTAATATGAAGTTATTTTTATGAAAATACTCTAGAACTCTCACTTAAAAGGTGGTACAAAAAGTAGGGCAGATCAGATGCTCTTCCACATTGCTTGAACGACTGAGAGCTCTATGATTCTTGACAAGCTGTAATACCTTGTCTCCGCCTATTTACCTGGAACGCGGATTTTTAATATCAAAGATTTGTGGTGATCAGGGCCATGGGACGTGTTGCTTTAATAATTCCCCAGCAGGACGACGGGTTTAGACTAACGGGGGTAAAAGAATATCTGGGCGTCTGCTATCTGGCAGGAGCCCTGCGAGCCGCTGGACATGAAACAGACATTATTCATGCGGAGCTTGAGGATACTAGTGCCGAAGAGGCAGCCCTTTTAGTATTGAAATACGATCCTACTTTGGTGGGAATAACTGTTTCAATAGCTTCTCTTGGTTATGTGAAGCGCGTACTTGACAGTATTTCGGCTACAGGTTCCAGTGTACATATAACTGTAGGCGGCCATCTAGCGACGTTTGCTGCTGACCAGTTCCTGGCCTTGTATCCGCGGATCGATTCTGTCTGCCGGGGTGAAGGAGAGCACACCATTGTGAACTTGACTGACGCACTGGAGCGTTCTTGTGCATGGAATGACCTACCGGGCATTTCCTCCAGAACTGCCGAAATACCTTTCCACAACAGTCAACGTCCAGCCGTTAACCTTGACACCCTGCCCTGGCCTGTCAGAGATACCCTGGGGAAAGTACTTTCACGGGGTGGAGCCGCAGCCGCTGTAACAAGCCGCGGATGCCCGCGGCGCTGTGGCTACTGCTCAGTCAATCCGTTTTATCAGGAATCAGGGGCAGTTTGGCGCGCGCGCTCACCAGAGGATGTGGCACGGGAGTTGTGTTTCCTCAAGAAGCAGTTCCAGACCTCGTTTGTTATTTTTAATGATGATAATTTTTTTGGACCTGATGCTGCTGCCCGCGAGCGGGTGCACAGGCTCGCAAAATCTTTCCACTCAGCGGGTGTCTCAGTTGCATTTACTATTTCTATCCGTCCCGAACATGCAACAGCCGAACTACTCATCCCTCTCAGGGATATCGGTTTGAGAACAGTTTTTCTGGGACTTGAGTCAGGATCAAGGACCGGTCTGCGAAATCTTGGGCGTACCGGAAGTGAAAGGATTTCCCGCCAGGCGATAAAGACACTTGAAAGGCTCGTGATTGGCTATCAGATCGGTTTTATTATGTATCATCCCATGGCGACACTTGAGGAAATTCGGATTGATCTCACCTTTCTTCGTTCTCTTATTGATGGTACCCATTGTCTCATTGACTCCTATCCCTTCGACCGTGATTATCATGTCCTGCCTGGAACCGTGATGGCTGCTGAGCTTCAAGACCGCAAGATGCTGTACGGCGATCCTTTAACACCCTCCTTTCGTGAATATGACAAACGCACCCGGATTTTAAGAAACTTTTCCAGAAAGTTTATTGACCCTGTCTTCAGGCCGCAATTTAAGGAAACAACTACGGTACTGGCTACTGATGAAGGACGCAGACGACTGCGCTCGCTCCACCTGGCCCATTTTGATCTTCTTGAACAGGTTGCTTCCATGATTGCAGCAGATGTATCTCCACAAAAGCTGGAGCATTTTGGAAGTGAAATTGCTGCCAAAAACGCCCCTTGCTCATATTAGTACCTCAGCGATAATGACTACACTTAAAAAATGTGGCAACCTCTCCATTATTTATAAGGAGGGGGGTTATCAAGAAGAAAGACAGGAGTCAGGGAACAGGGTTCAGGAAGCGGGAGATGGAATCGTAAATAGTAAACGTTAAATGGTAATTATTAAGCATCCTTTATTTTTCTGTTACACCACTTAAAGGGCTGCCTATGAGCACGCTCGTATGTTTACAAACTACTAACTGCGATTTTCGATATTTCTTAAAAGATACTTTTACCTTGACATTATCTACCATGCCCTATATGAAATATAAATTATTATTAATTACGAAGTATCACCTTTACCTTGCACTATTGAGTGTCCGAACGAAAGCCCCTGTTTTGGCTCTAGTGTTATTTCGACCCCTTCGGTTTTGCTCAGGGTAAACTCCGGGAGAATTCCCTGAATTTGCATGAGATTTCTCAGTCGCTTCGCTTCGAAATGACAGCCGATGTAGGGTGAGAGGGTTTTCGTTCAGGTCTATTTACAGATCGATAGGATGAGAGCATGAAATACGGTGCCATGAATTTACCCACAGTCTCTGTTGTGGATGAGATTGAAGCACTGGGAAAACTCGGATTTGACTACATTGAGCTCACCATTGATGCCCCTGAGGCCACCCCTGAAATGATCATTAAAAATAAAGACCTTATCAAAAATGCGCTCTCAGCACATCAGCTGGGAGTAATGGGACACCTCCCTACCTTCTTAAGTATTGCTGATCTCTATGAGAGCATACGTACTACCTCTGTCGATGAATACCTGAAAGCCCTTGATGCGGGTGCGTCACTGGGTATAACCAAGTTTGTTATTCACCCAGGTTCGATCCGTGGACTGGGAAAGCAAGTAAGGCATAAAGCTAACAAATATGCCGATGAAAGCCTTGCGGCGATAACAAATAAAGCCAGAGAGATTAATGTAACGCTCTGTTTAGAAAACATGTTTCCTGAAACTATCTCTCCCACCGAGCCAGAGGAATTCGAAAAACTTTTTAAAAAGCATCCTGAACTTTCCTTCACCCTCGATATTGCCCACGCCCACATAGGCACTAAAAAAAACCGCTCCCCTGAGTTTATCAGGCGATTCGGTGATAAACTCTCCCACCTCCACGTAAGTGACAACTTTGGTAAAGGCGATGCCCACCTTCCCATCGGTGCAGGAATGATTGACTTCAGAAGACTATTCAAAGAGCTTAAACAGATTGGGTATAATGAAACTATAACCCTTGAAGTGTTTTCCCGCGACAGAGACTATTTGAAGATGAGTCTGCATAAGGTAAAAGAGATGTGGGAGAAACTATAGATCAGATACTATAAATACCAAATTACAAATACCAAATATCAAACAAATTAAAAATATCACGTCGTCAATTTTGTAATTTGGATTT
>CAYYOQ010000295.1:0-3339 GCA_964473235.1 uncultured Thermodesulfobacteriota bacterium
CGTCATCAATCTCATAGAGTATTCTGTAGTCTCCGGTTTTAATGCGCCATCTTGAACTACCGCCGCTGAGCTTCTTGGCTTTGTGTGGGCGTGGTTCACTATAGAGACCCAAAATAATCTTTTCGAATCTTGATAGTAACTTGCCTGTATAGACATTAAGATCCTTTTGAGCCTGTGGCTTAAGAATGACAGTATAATTGATCAAGAAGAGCTCCCTGGTTTGCGTCGGCGTTCGAAGTATTCTTTTGCTTCAACTGACATTCCCTTAGTCTTTTTTGCTCTTTCGATCAGGGCTATATCAATGAGATCTTCTCTAAGGGTGTAGTCGTTCAGTACCTTTTTGAGAAAAGCCACTTTTTCATTTTTTTTCAAAGCCCTGAAAGCAGTGAAAAATACTTCTGCGGTTGCGTTGTCTGTTTTCATGGTAGTACCTCTTTTAACATTTTAATTATGATTTAACTTTTCATACATGCTTTTGAGGCATCATATTCTAAAAACCCAATGCAATATTTATCAATCCTTCAACAAGCAATAAAATGTATTTGATCTTAACAGATTTAGTATAAATTTTGAATAGAAAAGTCAATACATTAAAAAAGTGACTACGAAAAAACGGGACGTACTACAAATGGGATGGAAGAAGGTGGCAAAGGTACAAAGACTATGTACCTGATTATGGGGATTATCTCGAAGAAAGATGAGGACCTTACTTTATACCAGTAGCACGATTCATGCCCTGCGCTCTATTTTCAACAATCTCTTCTGTGCCAATAAGAACCCATAGGCAAAGATGATTTCGCCTGCGTTGCCGGGTAGCTGACCCACCTTACTTGAGGGAATAGCAGCAATCATAAACATCGCAATGCTGGTGATACACAACACAGGCCAGCCGGTTGCTCTCCAGATCGCTATAGAAGTGATGATGACAAAGAGATTTACCAGTATGACTGCAATAGGTATCGAAGCCTTTGCCTGAGAGTATTTAACTATTCCCCAACGGACATTTGGAACCAAATCAATATCTGACAATTCTTTCATAAACCCTAGTGCAATTAACGCAAGAGTCAACACCCACACTACTTTCTCTGCATTTTTCCCCTGCGCAATTCTAATCCCCATTCTCTGGGCAATTTTAAACACGATGTAGCAGAAGAGGGGGGTAATAAAAACGTGGATTGAAAAACGGAGGAAGTTGAGAAATTTTAACAAGGGCCCTACTCCTATTAAAAACCCACTAAAACTAATCAGGTTATCATAAAAAAGACAAATTAATACTAGTAGATAGAGCCTGTACTGCAGGTCCTTGTGTGCTGGGAGGCGGTAGGCACACCAGATGAGGTAAATGAAAATGACACAATAAATAAAGTAGACACTGTTTCCCATGGTCTTTCCTCCCTGCAGGTTCATTAATGGGCAGAAGGTTTATCTTTTAGCTCGTGCCAGATTTTTAAATTTATAGTAAACTATAATAAGGCTTTATTCAATTGATTCTTAACAGCGCATGGAGAGTGGTTGCCTTTGGGTAGCGGTTCATCCTTGCTGTCCCTTTTCTATTAAAATCTTTACAGGTAAACAAAAGCAGGCTAAATATATCATATGAACTTTGTAATTGAGGCAAAGGAGTTACGAAAGACATTTGGAGAACTGGTGGCGGTTAACGGCATCTCCTTTAGGGTTCTGCCCGGGGAGTGCTTCGGTATTTTAGGGCCAAATGGAGCAGGGAAAACCAGCACCATTCGGATGCTCTATGGTTTTTCTCCCCTTAGCGAAGGGAAACTGCACGTGTTTGGTCTCGACGTGCAACGAGATTTACGGAAAATCAAAGCCCGGATAGGTGTCTGTCAACAGGAGAACAGTCTTGACCCTGATTTGACCGTACAGCAGAATCTGGAGGTGTTTGCCCGCTATTTTGATATTCCCAAGAAGGAGGCAGAAGGAAAGGTCGAGAAGTTACTTACATTTATAGCACTAGACCATCGCAGGAATGCAATGGTCAATGAGCTTTCGGGAGGGTTAATGAGAAGGTTAGTTGTTGCCCGGGCGCTCATCAATGACCCTGATTTAGTTATTCTCGATGAACCCACCACTGGCCTTGACCCGCAGTCCAGGCATCAGGTGTGGGAGCGATTGGAACAGCTCAAATCGCGAGGCCTTACCATACTCCTGACTACCCACAACATGGATGAAGCATCTCGGTTATGTGACAGGTTGGTGATCATGGATTACGGGCGCATTCTGGTTGAGGGTAAACCCCTGGATCTGATCAGGGCTCACGTAGGCCGTGAAGTCATCGAAGTCAATAACCCTACCAGTGTAGTTCGAGAATATATAAAGTCACATTGCCAGCAGTTTGAAGACCTGGGGCATAGATTGATTATCTATAGTGATGAAGGTAGCAACCTGTTTCACACCATCAGCTCCCGATTTAGGGAGCAAGGATGCCTGCTGCGCATGGCGACACTGGAAGATGTCTTTTTACGATTAACAGGAAGGGAGTTAAGGGAATGAGGGTCAACCTTTCAGGACGTTTCATTAGGGTCTGGCAGCGTAACCTTACCGTGTACAGAAAAATCTGGAAGATAAGTTTCATTCCGCCACTGTTTGAACCATTATTTTATCTTTTAGCTTTTGGAATTGGGTTGAGTGCCCTTGTGGGAGAGATTAACTATCAGGGAAATCAGGTTACCTATATACAGTTCATAGCACCTGCATTGATTGCGATTACCATTATGTATAATGCCTTTTTTGAAACTACCTATGCCTCTTTTGTAAGGATGTACTATCAGAGGACTTTCGATGCGATGCTGGCAACCCCACTGTTCCTGGAAGAAATTATTACCGGGGAAATCATCTGGGGCGCTACCAAATCACTCATTTCTGCAGGAATCATGATAGGAGTAATAAGCTTATTTGGTCTCATCCACTATCCCCATGGCCTTTTAGTGCTTCCCCTTGCCTTCCTGGGAGGTATGGCGTTCGGGTCTATCGGTATGTTTTTCACTGGTATTATTCCTACTATTGAGACCTTCAACCTTCCTATTTTCTTATTCATTACACCCATGTTTCTCTTCAGTGGGACGTTCTTCCCCATAGAAAATTTACCTCTGTGGGCTCAAAAGCTTTCCATCTTTTTTCCTCTCACTCACCTGGTAAAACTTACGAGGTCTTTCTGCCTGGGAAAAATGGAGAGCGCTTTATGGTGGTATGCTGCCTACCTTTTACTATTTTGCCTGGTGTTTTTTCCTATAGCGATTTTTACCATGCATCGACGCTTAATTAAGTGATCTAGTACATCGTTTCACTAATTACTTTACAAATTAAATGAGCTATGGTATAGAT